>JALWSL010000213.1:0-2235 GCA_027080405.1 Planctomycetaceae bacterium | reverse complement strand
GCACCGGATTCATTTTTTCCCGGTCAGTCTTTTGATGTATTCCACTTCTTCCGGGATGTAGGGCGTGCCATCTTTGCGGAAGATTTCGTGAAACCAGACTTTCGGCTCTGCGGTATATTTCCGATCCCAACTGTCCCAGGGATAGTTGGTCTGTGTTTTGCCGGCCACGAATCCCCAGTTGTAGGCGGCAATTTTCTCCTTTTTGAAATATCCCAGAATCGGATCGAAACGGCTGCCAGCTGGTCGAGCCATGTATTCGGTACAGAGCAACGGGCGGTTGTACCGTTTCAGCTCATTAACGCGACGCTTAACCAGATCCAGATTGGCGTAATCGTGAAAGCTGATGACGTCGGATTGTTCGATCGCAATGCGGTTGTAATCGGAAAGTACCTTGTGGCTGGATGTGTCGCCACGCCAGATGCCGATCGTCAGTGGCTGGGAGGGGTTGGCTTCTCTGGCCCAACGAAACAGTTTTTTCATCAGCATGGTTGCCATCTCTGCCTTGTTGGGGATTTCTTCCTTGGTTCCTTCTGCCCCATATGAGCGGGAAACGGGATTGTCGGCTTCGTTAAACAGATCCCAAACCTGAATCCGTCTATCGTTGCGATACCGACTGATCAGCCCGACGATATAGGGACGCAGTTCATCGTGCCGCTCGGGATCACCAAGAATTTCCGCTCCCGGTGCCTGAACCCAGCCGGAATTATGAACATGCGGACGAGGTTCCCGCTGCTTGCCGAGTTTCGGATGCGGATCCCACACGCCATCCAGAGGAACAACCATCACACCGATACCATGTTTGTCTGCTATTTCCAGAAATTGCTCAAACCGTTTCAAAAAACCGTCACGATCCTGATCCCACAACAGGTTATGCAGAAAGACGCGCACGCTGTTGAAGCCAATCTGCTCAGCCCAACCGAGTTCACGATCGATCGTTTCCGGATCGAACGTTTCTTTCTGCCACATTTCAAGCTGGTTGATCGCCGTACTGGGCGAAAAATTGCATCCAACCAGCCAGGGCTGTTTGGCGTACCAGTCGTTCGCCTGCTTTTCGGTCCAACGATCCCGGGCAGAAAGCGTTGCCGGGATAAAGAAACAGAGCGACAGGGCAAAAATGCGAAAAGCGAATACCGAAAATCTGAAGGAGGTTTTCATGCTGTATATCCTGCTGTATATCCTGCTGTTTTTCATATGTGATAAGAAAGTTATGCGGAAGTTTTATCTTGTGAACACGGCCCTGCTACTTCACCCGTAGGTAATGGACTGCCGTTTTTCCGGAGGCAAGTTCCTTCGCTTCGATCGTCCAGATGCCGGGAGGATCGTTTTTCGCGATGTCGAGTTCGATTTCCAGTCTACCATCAACTGCGGCATAGTATCCACTGAACTCGGCCATTCGTCCGCTGGCATCGGTTATTTTCAATTCCAGTGGAATGACTGCTTCAACCGGTTTTCGATACAAATCCTGTACTTCGACCGTAACTGACGTATTTTCTTCACGGGAGAGGGACGTTTCGCCGGTTATACTGACCCGATCAATCGATTGGGGAATCGCCAGCAGAATCGCTCCGTCACACGGTTGCAGTTCAAACGGAATCGTCAAACCATCAACGTTTCTTTTCACATTCACCTGGCGATGATTCACCAGATCGTAAAGATACGTTCGGTCTTTTCGGGCAAGTTTCAACATCGTTTGCGAAGGGAGACCGTTTTCCATCGCGAGTTGATGATGCCCGATATAGTTGCCATATTCACGGTTATCGTTGATCGCGAAAAGGTAGTCCGCCTTTTTGTAAGCTCTGCGATACGGGATGACATTCGGGTTCGAACTGTCGTAGTAGCGGGTGTACCTTGCCTTCAGACTGTTACGGATTTGCATCGCGATTTTTTGAAGTTCCTGTTTATCTTTCCGGGCATCTTTGGTTCGTTGAAAGCTTGTCAGAATGATATCAGGTTTGATGGCAGGGCAGGTATGATCGTCGCCGACGACAATGCCGCCCCGCTGTTGAAACTTTTGAACCGCCCGGGCAACCGATTCTGTCAGCACATCGCAGTCGATAGCAAAAAGAACCTTGTAGCGGTCGAGGCCCTGTTGCGTGACTGTTTCATCGTAGATCATTTCCGGTTGCAATCCCGCGTACATGGTTGCCAGGTAGGCATCCCCTCCCCAACGATGTCCCCAGCCCCATGTGCCACGCCCTGCGAAGATTTGGGAAGCGAAACTTTCCAGGTAGGCGA
>JALWSL010000212.1:4332-7324 GCA_027080405.1 Planctomycetaceae bacterium | reverse complement strand
GAGTGAGCCGTCTCTCACATCTTCTCTGCCCGAGCCCGCAAACAATTCGATTGCCGGCGAACCGATTGCATGCTTCCATAACTGATGTGGACCAGCCATCGCAATGTAGAGTGTGCCATCAAGGTGTGAAATGTCCCACGGACTGTTCAAAGCGGTTTTGAGAAGTTCGCCTCCGGCTCCGCGAAATCTGGCCTGCTGGCCCGTTCCTGCCAGCCTTTTCACCGTTCTGTTTTTCAGATCGACAACTCTCAACAAATGATTTTCCGTATCAGCAACATAGAGCGTTTCCCCAACAAGCTCCATGCCCTGTGGATGATCAAACGAAGCTGTCTTGTAGTCGCCATCGGTCGCCCCGATTTTCCCGTTTCCGATCGTCTCGATCAATTTGCCTTGCAAGGTGGATATGACGATCCGATTATGATTGCTGTCGGAAATAAAGAGACGATTCGAATTGGAATCGGCCAGAACCTTGCCGGGAAAGCGTAAAGGAGTGGGAGCCAAATCAGCCTCTTCGAGTTCGAAGGAGATCGGCTTTTCGTTCAGTGTTCCTTTTTTTCGATGGTACTCGATCAGTTTCGCGATCACCAGATCCAACCGTTCGCGGTTTCCCTCTCCTGAAAGATAGCCGATATATTTTCCCTCGGGATCGACAACAACCAGAGTGGGCCAACTGCGCACTCCGAATTTTCGCCAGACTGTCATTTCAGAATCGTTGATGACGGGGTGCTTGATCCCATACCGAACGATAGCAGAACGGATCGCGTCCGTCTGTTTTTCGTTGTCGAACTTGGCCGAGTGCACACCGATGACAACAAGCTGATTGGCATATTTCTTTTCGAGAAATTCCAGATCGGGCAAAACGTGCATGCAATTGATGCAACAGTACGTCCAGAAATCGATCAGAACCACCTTGCCACGCAAGTCCTTCCAGTTCAGCGGTTTTTTCGTGTTGAGCCAACCGTGACCACCATCGAGACTGGGAGCATCGAAGCGTTGCGGAAACGGACTTGCCGAGTCCGCCTTTTTTTGTGGAGTTTCTCCGGCGTTTCCTTTTTCTGCGGTTTCCTTTTCTGCAGCCGCTTTTTTTGAACCGGCTTCTCCTGTCGAGTCGTTTTTTTTCTCCGGTTGCCCGGCGAGAGTTCCATTCCCCGCCAACAGCAGAGCCATAACGCATGTGAAGACCATTCGCGCAATTTTCGACTGTGGAACATTCATGATAGTTGCAATCCTTTTATCAGGGCAGGTTCGATCGGGAAGGTGTTTCAATCGGATCATCGGAAGGAAATCGAAAAGATTCGAAAATGATCGTCCTCGCCTCACGCTCTATTCTACCGCTGTTTCGCTGGAATAAACAATCGTTCCAGTTGCTGATCCAGAATTTTTCCCCGGGCCTGCAAAGTGACCACATTCCCATCGCGATCAATGAGAATACATTGCGGAATGCTGGTGATCCCGTAAAAGGTTGCGTTTCGGTTTTTCATTCCCGAGGCAGCCTCTTCGGTACTGAAAATCTGTGGCCAGGGAAGTTGGGCCTGTTTGATTATTTTTCTGGCCCGTTCTGCCGACTCATCCAGGTTGACCCCGACGACCTCAAAACCATCTTCGTGGTAAAGACGGTAGAGCTTGAGAAGATGAGGCATTTCCTGCAGACAGTAGGTGCACCAGCTTGCCCAAAACTGGACAAGAACCACTTTCCCCTTCAGATTTTTCAAGTCGATCGTTTCGCCATCGAGCGTCCTGCCTCGCAGTTTCATCGGATGCCCGGGCAAACCGTATCGGCGGGCAGTTCCTCTGAATTGGTTGGCGATCTGTTTCCGTTCTTCCCTGTCAGACCGTTCCAGTATGCGAGCCGCTTTGTTCAACAGAGTTTGGGCGGAATCGGTATCACCTGCCTGTTCAAAAATCTGTGCCGTCACCTGGGCAATTTGAATATCCCGCTCGGTCATTGGGGAACCCGAGAAAAGCTCCAGCAGTTGCTGAATGAAATTTTCCTTCTGTTGACGATTCATTTTGGGGATTTCGCGCAACCGGTTGGAAAGGGTGATCAACTTTCCTTCCCTGGCCAATAACGGTCTTTTGTCCTGTTGTAACTTTTTTGCCATCGCGATGGCCTCAGCAGAAGCGTTGGGGTCACCACGGCGTGCCAATATCCCCAAGGCCTGCATTTTGTGCTGAACCGCTTTCAACGCTGTTTCTTCCCGCACTTTTTCATCCGACAGAATGAACTCGGCCGCCTGGATAATATGTTTCAGCACCGCTTCCATTTGGCGTTTTTCTTCTTCGTCCGTCTCCGCACCAATTTCAACTTTCCAATCGAGATCGATAATCTCCAGTAAACGGGACGGTTTCATCCCCTGTTCAATGGCGGGCAGCTTCAACTTTTCCTGAAAGTTTTTTACGTCGGAATCTTCTCCCGATGCACTGTTCATGAGGAAAAGGGAAAACAGGAAAACGGAAATCATAGTCAGGAAACCGGACAGGCGCGGCGCGGAAGACAAGGCGACCATTAGCGACTCACTTTCTTTGGGCGAGACTTCAATTTTCCGTAGACGACAGCGGGAAAAGGTTTGGAAACAGGAAGCAAGGATGAGCCCTACCTCGCCATTACAACATCCCAATATGAAACAGGCAACAGTCAGGCCAAGATAATACCAACACGATTAACAATAACGCTACGATCAACGGGGAAAGTTCAGAAAAGCCTCATCTGGCTGAAACTGACGGGGAACGCAGTGATTCAAGGTCGTGCCAAAAGTTGGCAGGCGGGATTCCCCTGGCTTCTATTTGCCCCCGGAAAGTGGTGAGCCGCCAAATGGAACAGATGCCCGGTATCAAAGGGAAGAAGCCCGACTTGTTTGACAAGGCGAGCTACTTTGAGAACATGACGACCGCTCGAGCGCATTCCGCAGACGATGCGAAGTCCCATCCATCCAGAGAGACCCCGCCGCGAAGCGGATAAAGATATCGCTTCTTACGCTGAATTTCGCCTACG
>JALWSL010000212.1:0-4322 GCA_027080405.1 Planctomycetaceae bacterium | reverse complement strand
GAGGCGAATTTTTTCAGATCAGCTTCCGTGATTCCCTCCTGGGGAGACTTACCGCTTTGCTGAAACAACCTCGCGATTCTCGGACGAAGTTGTTCCGGTATCTCCTGCATTGTCACTTTTCCATCCCGGTTACTATCGAAGCGTTTGAAAAATTCACTTGCCTGGGCTTTCCCAGCTTTCCCCGGATTGCCTGGCGTTCCTGGTTTCCCGGGAAATCCCGGTTTTTGACCGGGTTTTTGTCCAGGTTGTGGTCTGAATTTTCTGGCGACTTCGAGGAATTCTCTCTTCGAGATTTGATCTTTCCCCAACTTGTTGAACAACTTGCCCATGCGTTCTTTCGCTCGCTCAGGCAGTTCTCCGCGTGTCAGTTTCCCGTCGTTGTTGGTATCCAGATTATCGAAGAGTCGATCGATATTAAAATTTCCACCTCCTCTGCGTCTTCCCTGTTCTCTCCCGACAACCGACTCAAACGGCTGCTTTGGGGGAGGGGTTGTTGCCAACCTGAACTCCTGCAGACTAATCTTCCCGTCTTCGTTCTCGTCGCCTTCCCTGAGCAAACGCTCGAAAACCGTCTTCTGGGAGGAGTTCAATTCCTGCGCATCAAGAAGTCCATCGCCGTCCCTGTCGAGCTTGGCAAACAGGTCGCCCTGATCATCTGCAAACAAGGCGGTGCCCGGCATCAACAGAATGATTCCCAGAAACGAAAACACTCCTAACCAGTTGGTACAACTACAGTTCAGTTTCATGGCCAGCCCTTTGCTCACTAAATATCCGGAAGCGACACCCCCTCGTTCCCATTAGAAGGGGCCTGCTGGTGATTAAACACCAGATAACCGCCAAAGTTTCGCCATTTGAGACATCCTTGTCGATATGCCACATGAAAAAGGCATCATACTGGCATAATAATAGCATGATCGGACACATAAACAGACAAGGATCAGACGAAGAAAATGATGAATCGGGGCAAGGCAACATCCATACTACTAACGGTTAAAGTTTGCGAAGGTCTCGCAAATTTTTGAAAAATATCAGCCCGGTTACGGCGGTCAGAATAGACTAGCCGTGCTGGGTCAGATCACCTATGTCATATCAGATATCCGTAGGTGGTTCGATGCCGAAGTCTCTGATGGTGAGCAGCGTTCGATGCTCCAGATTTCTTTTGGCGAAATTTGCGGCTCCTCCTTCCAGGCGGTCGATAATCCCGGCCACACAAATCACCTCACACCCGAAATCCTGAATCCGGTCAACTGCCAGCAGTGCGCTGCCTCCGGTTGTCACGACATCCTCAACGATGACCACTTTCATCCCCGGTTGTACCGGCCCTTCGACAAACTGGTTCGTACCGTGACCCTTCGATTCCTTGCGAATCATGAATCCAACCAATTCCGGATTTGTCGAAGCTGCCACCGCAAGCATACCGCCGACAATGGGATCTGCTCCGATCGACATGCCGCCAATCGCATCATATTCAAGATCTGAAATCAATTCGAGAAATGCCGCGCTGATGGCGTGCAGTCCTCCTGCGTGCAAGGTAATCTGCTTGCCATCGAGGTAGTAACTCGCTTTACGGCCTGAAGCGAGTGTGAAATCGCCAAATTTCAGGGCCCGTTCCTTCAACAATCCAACAAGCTGTTCGCGCTGCGTCATCGTTTCCTTCTCTCTGTTTTCCTGTCTCCGTTCCCGGAGCCATAAATTCCGTAATCTGTTTGGATGTTTGGATTAAATCCGATTTCCCGTCGAAAAAATATGGGGGTTGTGCTATAATTGTACCGAAATTCGTTCGGGATGACGAACGATCTCGACGTCCAATCTTCATAGGGTTCGAATGAAATATAGCAGACGAGAAGCATTGATCGGCCTGGGAGCGATATTGGCTGGCGGTTCGCAGGCGTTTGCTCGCAGGCAGGATCCCAAAGTCAAGCTGGCGGTGACAAGAGCTCTCGATTTCATGGTTCGCAGTCAAAAAAGACAGGGCTACTGGGAAGCGAACGGCGGCCAGTATCGCGTTGCCATGACAGCTTTGGCCGGTATCGCCTTGATTTGCGAAGGTTCGACAACCAGTCGGGGGAAGTATGCCAAAACCGTCCGAAGCGCTGTCGACTATCTCATGGAAATGTCGCAACCAAACGGCCTGATCGGTTACGAAAAAGATTATCATTACACCTACGGGCATGGCTTTTCCATGCTTTTCCTTTCTCAGATCTTCGGAGAAGAAGAAAGCGCAGATCGCCGAGCCAAACTGAAAAACATTTTGACCAAAGCGGTTCAGTTCAGCGGAAGAGCTCAAACAAGCCGTGGGGGTTGGGGCTACGTATCCGCCAAGGATGGAGGCGATTTCGACGAAGGCTCAACCTGTATCACACAGGTTCAGGGGTTGCGTGCCTGTCGCAATGCGGGAATTCCGGTTCCCAAGGAAATTATCAGCAGGGCGAAAAAGTATATCCGTGATTGCACAACGGCTGAAGGAGGCGTCCAATACAGCATCAGAGGGGGCGGAGCCAGACCGCCCATCACAGCCGCCGCAGTGGCAGCCATGTACAATGCAGGTGAATACGATGATTCCGACCACGTAAAAAAAATGCTGAAGTTCTGTCAGGACCACATTTGGCCCAACGCCAAGGATAACAACAACTACTTTGGCCATTGGCACTACACCCATTTTTACTATTCCCAGGTGATGTACCGTGATCCCAAACAGTGGGATGCCTATTTCGAAGATATTTCCCGGCAAATCCTTCCGAAGCAGAGTGCGTCGGGAGCATGGAAAGAAGGGCATGTTGGAGACATCTACACCACGGCCATCAATGCGACAATCCTTCAACTCGATAACGGCTACGTCCCCATTTACCAGCGATAAGCAGAACGGGGCGACCGGTTGAGAATCCACTTTTCTTGGCAAGTGCCCATTTTTCCTGACAAATGCAACGTGTGACTGTCATTTTATCCCGGTCTGAGCGCTGAATCGCGATCTCTCAGCTGATGTTTGTGTTGTTTTGAGACTGCTGTACGCCCGGCAAAACCTTCCAACCGTTGCCACAAGAAGTACCCGGCAGATCAAATCCAATTTTTGGGGGCTTGGTCTATATTATTGATCGAAGCCGAAGTTCTTCGTTGTAATGGGGGACTTTATAGCGTATCGTGATGGTTCAGTGGTGTTACGTTCCGTGATTCTCCTTCCCTCCATGCGGGCCAGGCCGGGTTTTCCACTGTTGCCTGGCGACGCGTATTTCCATTGAGTCCGTGGTGATTGGTGATTGTCGCTCTCGTAGGGGGAGAGCGTTCGGGAGAGGATGTCGGGATCGGTAACACCCGCCGCGATGTAGAGCTGTTCTGTTCACGGACTGTGGCAGAGGTTCGTTGATAGAACTGAAGGAGTGAAAGATGGTCTCCAGACCGAATCCGATAATCATTCAAGGCGGCATGGGAGTCGCCGTTTCCTCTTATCCTTTAGCGAGAATGGTCTCGCAGTCGGGGCAGTTGGGAGTCGTTTCCGGAACTGGACTGGATGCTGTGCTGTGCAGGCGATTGCAGTTTGGCGATCTGGATGGTTCACTCCGGCAGGCAATGGCGCATTTTCCTTTCCCGGAAATGGTTGAACCGATTCTGGATCGCTACTTTATTGAAGGGGGGAAAGCTCCGGAGAGCAAATTTATTTCCTACCCGATGCTGAGTCTTCAACCGACGCAGCGGCAAAGTGAGTTACTGGCTGTGGCGAATTTTGTGGAGGTCTTTCTCGCCAAGCAGGGGCATGATGGCCTGGTCGGCATCAATTATCTCGAAAAGGCTCCGGCTCCGACGCCTCCCGCGACTTTCGGCGCCATGCTTGCCGGGGCCGACTATGCTTTGTTGGGGGCAGGAATCCCTCGGACCATCCCCGGAATTCTGGATCGACTCAGTCAGGGCGATCCGGTAGAAATGCCCTTGAGTGTGATCGGCGCGAGCCGGGATGACAATTACAGACTCCGATTCGATCCGAATGAATTCACCGGTGGTAGAGCGCCTTGGTTGAACAGACCGAAGTTTCTGGCCATTATTTCCTCGAATACGCTGGCAACCATGCTGGCGAAAAAAGCGAGTGGCAAAGTAAACGGTTTCGTCGTCGAAGGACCGACAGCGGGAGGACACAATGCGCCACCACGCGGGAAAATGCAGCTGTCTGATTCGGGTGAACCGGTTTATGGAGAACGCGATGTGCCCGATCTGGACGCCATTGGAGAACTGGGGTTGCCATTTTGGCTTGCCGGTTCTTATGGAACACCGCAACAGGTCAACAAGGCGATCTCATCGGGAGCGGCGGGAGTACAAGTCGGAACAGCGTTTGC
>JALWSL010000211.1 GCA_027080405.1 Planctomycetaceae bacterium | reverse complement strand
GCTTCAATCCACTTCGTCAACAATGCGATTTCTTTTTCGGTCAGTTTTTTTTTCGTGTGAGGGGGCGGCATCACCTCTTCCGGGTCTGTTGCCTGCAGCCTGTTGAGCAGTTCGCTTTCCTGCGGATTACCGGGAACAATGGCCTGGAATTCAATCGCTGCTTCGCGATCATCCAGACGCAAATCCGCTTCACGATGGTTTTCGTCGGGGCCGTGACAGAAAAAGCAGTTCTCCGAAAGAATCGGCCGGATTTCCTGATTGAAATCGGGCGACGAAACCGGTTCTCCCGCCTCACCTAATGAAATAAGACACCAAAGCAAAATCGGTATTCCAGGCAGGGTTATCAATCGTTGACTTGAAAACATGGCCATTTTGCCTCAGCTCAAAATTTCTTTAATCGGATGATGATCTTCCACGCCGGTCAACCGGAAGTTGAGACCGTTCGCCTTGAAGGTTAAACGGGTGTGGTCAATGCCGAGTGTGTGTAAAATTGTCGCTTGAATATCGTGCACGTGAGCCGGGTTCTCGATCGGATGAAAACCGAGTTCATCGGTCGCCCCGTGTGTCAGCCCCGGCTTGATCCCTGCACCGGAAAACCACATGGAGAACGCCTGCGGGTGATGATCTCTGCCCATGCTGCGTCCCAAAGCGGCACTCGCTTCAACCATCGGCGTGCGACCAAATTCGCCCCCCCAAACGATGAGCGTGTCATCAAGCAACCCGCGCTGTTTCATGTCGTGAATGAGCGCAGCGGTCGCCTGATCCGTCAACTTGCATTGATTTTTCACGCCCCCTTCCACGTTGCTGTGATGATCCCAACCAGCATGATACACCTGAATGAACCGTACGCCCCGCTCGGCCAATCGTCGCGCGAGCAGACAGTTATTCGCAAACGCAGCAGCAGGTTTTTTGAGATCGGCCCCGTAAGCCTCAAGTGTCGCTTTCGATTCCTGCGAAAACTCCATCAATTCCGGAGCGCGGGACTGCATCCGAAACGCCATCTCGTACGCATCGATGCGTGTTTTGATTTCGGGATCGTTCAGTTGATCGTACTGAATCTGGTTCATCGAACGGATCAGATCAAGCGATTCCCGCTGAGCGCGCCTGTCGATCCCTTTCGGATTGGAAACATGCAAAATCGGATCACCCTGCCCGCGAAATGGGACTCCCTGATGTTGTGATGGCAAAAAACCGGCCGACCACATTCCCGAACCGCCGCTTAAACTGCCACCACTTTTCAACACGACAAACGTGGGCAAATCGTCCGCTTCGTTACCTAACCCGTAACTGAGCCAGGAGCCCATGCTCGGGCGTCCGGGAATCCCAAAGCCGGTATTGACAAACAGTTGAGCGGGCGAGTGATTGAATAAATCGGTATGCACCGAACGGACCAGTGTGATGTCATCCGCTACTTTCGCCAGGTGCGGGAGCGTTTCGGAAAGTTCCAGTCCCGATTCCCCATGTTTGGCGAACTTGAAGCGCGGCCCCAGCACGGCGGCATCCGACTGGATGAACGCATACCGTTGCCCTTTGATAACCGAAGGCGGTATCGGCTTCCCTTCCAGTTCCTTGAGCTTCGGCTTGTTGTCGAACAACTCCAGTTGACTCGGCGCGCCGGCCATGAACAGATAAATAACCCGCTTCGCCTTGCCTGCGAAATGAGGGACGCCCGGCAAACCTCCGTGCCGAGATGCCTGAGCCGTTTTTCCTGAACCGAGAGCCCCCGCCATCAGCGAAGCCAACGCAATTTTGCCCAGCCCGACCCCACAATCCCGGAACAGATGCCGACGGGTTCGCAGCGATAACAGATCATTTTGTGTCACGTTCATTATGAACCCTTCAAACGCTGGCGCTTTGCAATGCACCAAATCAATCGTTTTCAATCGTTCAAATCTGTTGCTTCGAAGGTACGTCGTGACGCACCTTTTACCATTTTACGCCTTGAGCAATTTTCGTAGTGCAGGTTCAAAAACTTTGACGTGGCGATAAAAACCGAGATCGGACGGATGTGAACCATCGGTGGTGTCATCGCGGTCTTCGCCGAGCAAGGTCTCTCCTTTGATGTAGGCCATTTTTTTGAAGCCCGCTTTCAACAGGTTCTGATACGCTTTCCGGAACTCGGCCCGGCTGGTTGCATGTCGTTTTTGGCGACTCAGCAGAAAAGGCGCGTTCGGGTATGTGCGGTCTTCGACCATCAGAATCGGTGTTTCTGGACGGGCTTTTCGAAGTTGTTTGACAAACGGTTCGGTTCGCTCGGCGACTTCCCTGGCGACCATGTTCGGCAGGCAGTCGAGAATATAAACGGCTGGATCCAGTTCACACAGGAAATCGCCCACTTCTTTTTCCAGCTTGCCGTTGCCGGAAAAACCGAGGTTGATAATCGGTCGGTTCAACCGACGCCCCAAAATCGCAGGATGAGGCATCCCCGGGCGAGAGGCACACGCCCCATGTGTGATCGATGTCCCGTAAAAAACGAGCGGCTTCTCTTTGCGCGGCTCCAGCGGTTCAAACGAACAACCGGCTGGCACACCGATTTTCAGAAATTCGGTGCCGTTATAAAGAGGAAGATAAACCGTGTACGTCCTCTCTCCCGGGATGATGCCGGAGATGATGGCCGTTTTCATTTCCTGCCTGTTCGGTTTGACCACCGCAAGCCAGCGTGTGTTTCCCTTGTCATCTTCGGCATACAAATCCAACCCGGAAACACCGGTCGCGGGCATGTGAGGCATCGCCAAACCAGGAGAAGTCACTTTGTAATGAGCGTGGATCGAAGTGGCATCGGTACGAAAACGAACGAGCATTCCTGCACTGTGCCGCGAGAGATTCCAAACGGCTGAGCGAACTTTTCCCTTGGCACGGGCAGGCAGACGGTCGAAGTATTTTTCGGTATCGTCCCAACCGCGGCCTTCCACGCCCCAGTCTCTGACATCGTGCCAGACAATATCGCCCTTGGCAACATTCGCTTTTACCGATTGCGAACCGGCAGAAAGAAAAGTCCCGGCTGCCACAGCAGACGCCGAATGCGTGAGAAAACTTCTACGAGAATACATCGCCTTGCGTTCCTTCGTTACGTTGGGCAAAATCATTGCTCAAACAGGAAAACGGATCACCCATGCGACGGATCTACAGGCGGGAGGCCGATTCCTTCCCGTTTTGCGGAAAGGATAGCTCAATAAGGCAGGCTGCCACGAGATCTTCGCGACAGAACAATTGTATCCAAAAACATCAGAGAACTCAAACGAAATTTGCGGAGATGGCCCAAATGGAACGCCGCAAATGGTGCGCTTCGACTGTTCCGATTCGCTTTTTTCCCGAGAAACAGATTGGTAAACTTCGATCGTTTGATTATTTTCTGATTGCGATCTGATTGGAGCAAACGATTATAGCTGGAGTTCGCAGCCGTTGGAGTTCGCAATTCAGTCCGTTTAGCCTGCCCTTTTGGTGTGGGTGAGGTAATGGCTCTTGATTGAGCTATTTTCGAGTGACATTTTTTGTCGTGAAATTTGTGGTGAAATCGGAAAAGTCCCATCCGGACGCCTGTATTTTGGGTTTATTCCCCTGTTAGAATGGCGGCTTCCCGAAATTAACCGGGTTCCTGCCTGTTGATTCCTGCCGTTGCTCAAAATGCTCAAAATTAAGTGAGAATAATATCAATGAAATATGCTATCTGGGGATTGGTCCTGTTACTGATCATTCTGCATCAGGATCTTTGGTTCTGGGATGATGCAACGCTCGTATTCGGATTCATGCCGATCGGGCTGCTCTATCATGCAGGGATTTCTGTCGCAGCGGCGGTGACGTGGTACCTGGCAACCCTTTACGCCTGGCCAATCGATCCTGCCGAGGATGCTCCTGTCAACTCTGAAAACCCTGCTACCTCCGGAAACCCTGTCATCTCTGAAAACAACGGAGGTGAAGCGTGATCCAGTTAACGATTATTACCGTCTATTTGGCATTGCTGTTGATTCTGGGAATTTTCTCCAGTCGACTGTTCAAGGGAACCAGTAAAGATTACATGCTGGCGAGCCACTCGATTGGGCCGTTTCTGTTGCTGATGTCGATCTTCGGCACCACGATGACAGCCTTTGCGTTGGTTGGCTCCAGCGGCGAAGCGTACAAGGAAGGAATTGGCGTTTACGGGATGCTGGCCAGTTCTTCCGGGATTATTCATTCGCTTTGCTTTTTTGTGCTTGGCGTGAAGGTTTGGTCGCTGGGGAAAAAATATGGATACACCACACAAATCCAGTTTTTTCGGGATCGTCTGGAAAGCGACAAGATTGGAATTCTGCTCTTTCCGATTCTGGTCGGCCTGGTCATTCCGTATTTACTGATTGGGGTGATGGCTTCCGGAACGGTTGTCAACAGTGTGACCGAAGGGGCGTTTGAATCGAGCTTCGCCCTCTACGATTACGGCGTTCCGCCCTGGTTGGCTTCGCTGGTTATTTGCGCTGTCGTTCTGATTTACGTTTTCTTCGGCGGAATGCGTGGCACCGCGTGGGCGAACACCTTTCAGACACTTGTTTTCATGATTCTCGGCGTGGTCACATTTTATATCATTGCCGATCACCTGGGAGGATTGAAAGCGGCCAGCGAAGCGGTTGCGAAAAAGAATCCGTCCAAACTGATGCGTTCTGTCGCTCCGGAGGATCAGGAAAGATACGAACAGGCTTATGCGCAATGGAAAACGATGGCGAAATACAATTACGCGTCCAAAAAGCTGAAATCGATTTCGCTCACCGAAGAACAGAAAAAGGCTGCCTACGCCGCTTTCAAACCGCGGATGCCCAATTGGCAATTGAAAGCGGAAACCATTTTCGCAAAGAAAAACGGGTTACTGAAGCAGCTTTCGATTGCGCAAATCAACGATGCCTATCTCTGGCAGGATGATCGCATTCCGCCAGAAACAAAGCCTGAAGATTGGGATAAAACCGAACTGACGCACGAAGCGCTGCAACAATATCCCCGCAAACCGGGAGCCGAATTGGCCGGGTATAAAATCTTCGCCGATAAAATCGGACACCCGAAGAAATTGATCGACCCCAAGAATCCGAAAGCAGGAAAATTCTGGACACGCAAAAAAGCACGAGGCGTTTACCGCGCGACCAAATGGGCACCCGATGCCCCTCATCACATCGATCCGTGGAAGTTTCTGACGTATCTGTTCGTGCCACTTTCTGTCGGAATGTTTCCACATCTGTTTCAACATTGGCTGACCGCCAAGAACGCGAACAGCTTCAAACTGCCGGTCGTGGCTCATCCTGTTTTCATTATGATTGTTTGGGTGCCCTGCGTTCTGGTTGGCGTTTGGGCAACCTCTGCCGAATTGAATGGCAAAGCGATGTTCCCGCCGCATTTTCCTCCCAATGCTGTTCTGGCGACCATGGTGAAGATGATTACCACACCTGTCCTGACCGGTTTTTTGACCGCGGGAATTCTCGCCGCGATCATGTCTTCGCTCGATAGCCAATTTCTGTGTGTCGGCACGATTTTCACTGAAGATATCGTCGTTCACTATGGCGGCAAAAACCGTTTCAGCGACAAACAGACGGTCATCATCGCTCGGCTGTTTATTATCGCGATTGTTGCGCTGACCTACTTTTTCAGTCTGTTTGAACCTCGACAGGTCTTTACGCTGGGGGTTTGGTGCTTCAGCGGGTTTTCCAGCCTGTTTCCGCTGATTCTGGCCGCTCTTTATTGGAAACGCTTGACCAAAGCGGGAGCGTATGCCTGCATCATCACGGCGATTTCGTTGTGGCTGTATCTGTTTACGATGTCCGATTACGCGGCAATTTCAAACTTCACGATCAACTTTGGTGGCGATTCATTCGTCAGCTTCACCAAACCGGGCCAGCATATCGAACCGGGAATCATTCAGACGATGCCGGTGATGACAATGATCCTCGGCTCCACATTAGCCATGATTCTCGTTTCGCTCGTGACGAAACCACCCAGTCAGGAAACACTGGATCGTTTTTTCCCGACAAAATAACGGTATTCCAAACTATTTCACACGTGAAGCAGCGGCGAGTCGCATGAATGCGGAATCCCCGTAAAACATTTACCAGGACGCAGGGAGCGTCGCACCGCCCCCAATGGGGGATGCGTGTCGAAAGTGCGCCTTGATGCACCCTGCCGGGTCTGTCCGGTTTTCTGTGCGCGTTCCATGCCTGACAGATGACAGCTTTGACTCATTTAACCATAACCCACACATAACAGGATCACATCGAAACGGAAATCATGCCAAACAATCAGCAAGCATACGATGAGCTTATCACAGAACTGAAACGGATCAGTCTTCTCGGTTCCTGCGCGAGTGTTCTCAACTGGGACCGTGAAACATACATGCCGAGTGGTGGTGCGGAGTTACGAGCAGAGCAGGTCAGTCTGATCGCGGGACTGGAGCATCAATGGGCAACCTCGCCGCAACTCGGAGACTTACTCGAAAAACTCTCTCAAACAGATTTGGGAGCCGAGGACAGCATTGAGGCGGTCAATGTTCGTGAGGCAAAGCGAAGTTATGAACGAGCCACAAAACTGCCCCAACGGCTTGTGGAAGAACTTTCCCGAGTCAGTGCGCTCTCGCAACATGCCTGGAGTGAAGCCAAACAGGCGAACGATTTTTCTGCATTCGAGCCGTGGCTCAAACAGATGATCGCCCTGAAACGGGAACAGGCCGCCTGCCTGCAGCAGACAGATGGCCCGTTGTACGATGCGTTGCTCGATTCGTACGAACCAGGAATGACAACTGCCCAGGTGCAATCCACTTTTTCGCAATTGCGGGAGCAACTGGTTCCGTTGGTCGCGAAAATTGCAGAAGCGGGCAACAAACCGGATCGTACAATTGTGTGCCGTTCGTTTCCGGTTGATGCACAGCGGGAATTCTCGAAACAGATGGCCGCAGAAATCGGTTTCGATTTTCATCGGGGACGGATTGATGTTTCCGCCCATCCGTTCTGTAGTGGCTTCGGCCCGGGTGATTGCAGATTGACCACGCGGTATGACGATCACTTCTTCAACATGGCATTCTTCGGTACATTGCACGAGGCGGGCCACGGCATGTACGAACAGGGCCTGTTGCCGGAACACGCCGGAACGCCGATGGGGCGAGCCGTATCGTTGGGAATTCATGAATCGCAGTCCCGCATGTGGGAAAATCTGGTCGGCCGATCCCGTTCGTTTTGGCAGCACGCTTACGGGAATGCGCAAAAAATGTTCCCGGAATCTCTTGGCAATGTTCCACTGGACGCTTTTTATGGAGCGATCAACTACGTCGAACCGTCCATGATTCGCGTCGAGGCGGATGAAGTGACGTATAACTTGCACATC
>JALWSL010000210.1 GCA_027080405.1 Planctomycetaceae bacterium | reverse complement strand
TAATCAGCGGCAGTGAGCGCGACCTCCACCGTGATGTCCGCTCAGGCAGAACTTCGTCCATATCAAAAGGAAGAACCCTGAAATGGCTCGGCTGCCAGACTGTTTTACGGATTCGAACATTATGAAACTGAATGAGAGTTCCGAGATGATACTCGCGCATCCACGCCTCAAAATTGGGAAGTAGATCGTACGCCAATCTTGAGATACCGTCCACGGAACAGGGGACTTCGTACAGGGAATCGATTTCGTAACCATGAGCGGCCATCAGGTCAGCCGCCCGGGAACCGACAATCTGGAGACGAACGCGCTGTTTGTCGAACTGCGATGAGATCAGCTCATGAGCATAGGCGGTAATCTGTTCATTGAAGGAACCACACATCCCCTGATCGGAACCATAAACAATGACCCCCACTATCGATGACGAGTCCATCGATGCAAAGGTTTCTTTTTGCGGATGCAGCCAGCGCAGCATCTCAAGTCCCTTCAAAACGGTTTTCAAGTAGCCCTCGCTTGCCTGGGCAGCCAATTCGTATTGCCTGATATTGACCGCTGCAAACGATCTCATTGTGTGCACGATCGATTGCAGTTGCTCTGCGGAGTGGATCTGGCGTTTTAACGATTCCAACAGGATCATGGGGTGATCAACTCTCCCGGGACAGAGCGGTGAATGGTCGAAGTCAGAATCTCCCAATCTGCTGATGTCAATTCATCTCCTCGCTCAATGCCAAGGCAGATATCCGGGAGTTGCCTGCTGACCAAATCGTGAAGCAGCGGCTCGAGAACAGCAATCTTTTCCAGCTCTACTTTATCAAAAACTCCCAGTGTCACTGCCAACAGAGAGATAATCTGTTGAGTGACGGTCAGGGGCGACTCTTCCGGCTGTTTTAGAATTTCCCGTACCCGACGCCCACGATCCAGCGTCCGTCGTGATTCTTCATCCAATCTGGTACTGAAGCGGGAGAAAGCCTCCAGTTCCCCAAACTGGGAATAATAGAGTCGCAGATCACCTGCGACTCGGCGATAGGCCGGTAGTTGAGTTTTCCCGCCGACACGCGAAACCGATTTCCCGACATCAACGGCGGGTAAAATCCCCTTCTGGTGCAAATCAGGTGCCAGGTAAACCTGACCGTCGGTAATGGAAATTAAATTGGTGGGAATATAGGCCGAGACGTTTTGCGCTTCTGTTTCCGCGATGGGGAGTGCCGTCATCGAGCCCCCTCCCAATTCTTCCCTCAGATGCGTCGAACGCTCCAGCAATCGCGAATGCACAAAAAAAATGTCTCCCGGATATGCTTCACGCCCCGGAGGCCTTCGAAGCAGCAAAGAAAGCTCCCGGTAAGCCCGGGCATGGGCCGTCAGATCATCATAGACGATCAACACATCGCGCCCCTGCTCCATAAAGTACTCCCCTATTGCAGTCGCTGCGTAAGGAGCAATGAACTGCAATCCGGGTGGTGAATCCCCCTCTGCAACCAACACAACTGAATAGTCGATTGCCCGATTCCGCTCCAATCGTTCAATCACATTGGCCACCGAGGAAGCCCTTTGTGCGATCGCACAGTAGATACAGATAATGTTTTTGCCCCGTTGATTGGTAATAGTGTCGATCGCAAGAGAAGTCTTGCCCGTTTGACGATCACCCAGAATCAATTCCCGCTGGCCACGCCCGATAGGAATCAGGGCATCAACTACCTTCAAACCGGTCAGCAGGGGGACCGTAACCGGTGCCCGACTGATGATGGGAGGTGCAGGCGACTCCACTGGTCTGCGCAGCGATGCATGGAGTGGTCCTTGCCTGTCTTTGGGACGACCGAGAGGATCAATCACCCGACCGAGCAACTCCACACCAACGGGAACATCACATTGGCGATAGGTCCGTAATGCGTCGTCACCCGATTCAAGTTCGTCCGATTGGTCCAGGAGAATCACGCCGAGTTCGTCCCGGTCCAGATTGAATGCAAGACCATATAGACTGTGAGGAAATTCGATCAGCTCATCCAGACGGACATTGGGAAGTCCCGTTACCGAGACGGTACCGCGATCAACACGGGAAACAGTTCCAATCTCCTCGGCTCTCAATATTTTTCGATATTGGCTCCGGATTTGCCGGACGGGAGCAAGAATCCGTTCAACATACTCGATGGCGTAATCACTGTCCTGCTTCATGCCGAGGCTTCTCCTGCCAGATACGGTTCGGTCGCTTCGGAATTTAACAGCAATTCCAGACGCTGCGCCAATTCATCAAATGACTGGGCAAGATTCCAGGACCAGCGTCGATCACCATAGACCAATTCGATACCGCAAATCAATTCGGGAACAACTTCCAGTTCGAAATGATCGATAGAATCAGAAGCCTTTTCCGATTGCTCATTCAACAGACGTATGATCCGCTCCCGGGAGTCCTCACCAAGCTGAAAGGCTGATCGTATCCGAACTTGGCGTTCGGAAATCCCGGATATGTCAAATTGGGACAGACCTTCCGGCGATTCGCTAAAGTGTTTGAGAAAAACATCGATCACGAGTGTTTCCAGATCGCAGTCGGCCAACTCCCGAAGTACCGTGCGAGCCATTTCCTGTATTTCGATTCCTGCCTGCTCCTGCATGGTTCGCAAAATTTTTTCGCGTTCCTGTCGATAGGCGCTACGCCATCGCTGATGGGCCTGCGCGACCTCTTCTTTCGCCTGCTCAATCTGTTCACTCTTCCATTGGGACACTTCTTCTTTTACCTGCCCCATCATGACTTCACGTGACTGCTCCAATGCATTCAATTGCTGTTGATACTCTTTCAGAAGCTGACCTGCTTTTGCTTCAACTTTATTCGCTTCCTTTTCACGCGCAATAAACCCCTGCTCCCGTCTTTCAATCGCCCTCAGCACAGGTCGATACAAAAAACGCCTCAACAACCAAACCAGGATCAGAAAATTGACAATCTGAGCCGAGTAAGTGAACCAGGTATCATTGGAGATATTCATAAGGCCAGCAATTCGAGATTTTGATACGATGGTAGCTTATTCAACTGCCCGCTACCGTTGTGACAAACGGATTGGCAAAAAGCAGGATGATCGAAATGACAAAGCAATAAATGGCAGTCGATTCCACCATTGCCATCCCGACAAATAACGTTCGCGTGATTGTGTTAGCCTCATCGGGTTGCTGCGCGATTGCCGAAAGTGCCTGTGCCAACGCACGAGCTTCCCCCAATGCAGGCCCGATTGACCCGATCGCGATTGTGAAACCAGACGTCACAATCGACACCAAGGCGATTACGGTTTCGTGATCCATGTTCTCTCTTTCTTCTTTCAAAAACGGTGACTATTCTTCGGAGTCCATCGACTCTCCAGAACCTGGTCCTGAAGTGGTTGTTCCATGTTCTTCGGATCTGCTTCCGGACGTCTTCATCTTTCGCTTGTGAGCAGCGGTCGCCGAAGCAATGTACACAACTGCCAGGACCGCGAAAATATAGGCCTGAATAATTCCCGTCAGCAATCCCAGCAGATTGACAAGAACCGGAACAAACAGAGGCACAAAACCAACAAGGATTGCCGCCAGCACTGCACCACTCATCATGTTGCCATACAGACGAACCGCAAGAGCGAGCGTTCGAGACAGTTCCCCAATAACATTAAAGGGCAACATCAATACGGTTGGCTGCAAATACTGTCCCAGATAATTGCGGAAGCCCTGTTTTGAAATGCCGTAATAGGGAACCGCAAAAAAAACACACGTTGCCAGTGCAGCCGTGGTTGAAAGCGATGCTGTGGGCGGCTGAAAACCGGGAACGACAACCAGCAAATTGCTTGTGACGATAAAAAGAAACAGGGTTCCTGCGAACGCCAGGTAAGGCTCCGGATTTTGTTCACTTACATCCCGCACCTGCTTGCGAATTGTGATAACAGCCAGTTCCAGCAGGTGCTGCCAGCGGGGCATCGCCCCGGTATCTTTCAGACGCCGGGACATCCACAACGAGCCAAGTGTCAAGAATGTTGTGACCAAAAGTGAATTCACAATCGTTGCATTGATGGGGAACCCGGCCAGACGAAAATAAATTGTGCCATCAGGATTAAACAGCATGCTTCTCCGCCTTCCTCCTTTCAATAGCTGCACGGAGCAGGATGAACCGAGCTGCGGCAAAACCGACCATAAAGCAGACGAGCAATCCCGGCCCCTGTTGAATGACAGCCAACAAAATGGCAGCAATACATGCCAATCGAAGTGAGGTAAAGAGGAGCAGCCAGCCACAGGCATGCCTTCTACCGACAGCCACACGGATCGAACTTCGCATCAGATAAAAATAGACCAGACCGGTTCCCATTCCACCAAACAGGCCAAGGCCACACGTCTCCAGCATCGTAATCAGCGTCTCAAACATATTATTCCTTCTTGCGAACCCGAAGTTGAACTTCAACCTGCTATTTATCTGAACGATCATGATGACTTTCAGACACAATCCATTGCCAGGCGGTCAGGCATCCCATCGCCAAGCCGCAGAACATGAACATTAACGTCCATGAGTAACGACTCGGATAGGCACGATCAATCCACCAGCCAATGGCCACCCCAACCAGCGTAGGCACAACAACAGACCAACCGATGACACCAAAAGTCCCCAAACCAAACCAGATTGAACGATTCCGGTTCTCCCGTGCAGCCAGGCGACGTTTCTCGGCTCGTCCAATCTGTTTCTGAAACTGTTTTTCCGGCCTTTCCAATGGGGTATTATCCGGCATCCTGATCACTCCTCCAAACTTGACAATCGCCGAAGAAAATCGGATTCCAGCCGAGCGACCGCTGAACGAGCAAGTCGTGTCCGTTCATCAGCCACTTCAAATCGCTCCTGGATCAGTTTTTCCAGCTCCCCCAGTTCTCTGCCTGTTACTGCCTCATGAACAGAGACCATCACCTCTTCCTGATGCTTCACCAGGATCCCCGAACTGACCGCGACATAAACAGGCAACTGTTGCTCCGTCTTATCCGATGGCGTTGTATATGACAACAAACCCGCAGAAAGCACCGTCACAAAATCGCTGTGTCGGGGCATCAAACAGAAACTTCCCCCGCAGGACTCCGCCGTCAGCTTCACAATCTCCCTCTCCAGGACAACAGCATCTGGAACCATGATCCTTAACAGCATGGAAGCAGTTCTCCTGCCATTCATAACTTTGTCTCCATTTTCAGTTTGACCTCATCAACAGAGCCGATCATGTACAAGGCCTGCTCGGGATAGTCGTGAAATTCGTCCCTCAAAATCCGCTCGGTTCCATCAAGTGTTTCGGCTAACGGAACGAGGCGTCCTTCGTAGCCGGTAAACTGTCCCGTTGTGAAAAAAGGTTGTGTCATAAATCGCTCCAGCCTGCGGGCGCGATTAACGATTCGGCGATCTTCCCGCGATAGCTCATCCAGACCAAGCATTGCGATAATGTCTTTCAATTCCTGGTATTGAGCCAACGTTCTTCTGGTTTCATGCGCAAGGCGAGCGTGTCGCGCACCAACAATTTGAGGAACAAGTATTTTCGATCCCGATGACAAGGGATCCACCGCAGGATACAATCCTTCCCCGGCCCGCTTGCGAGACAGGACTATGGAAGACGATAAATGCGAAAAGGTGTGGACAGCGGATGGATCAGTGAAATCGTCCGCAGGAACATAAACCGCCTGGACGGAGGTGATCGCACCGTGGCTCGACGAACAAATACGCTCCTCCAGGCCTGCAAGTTCGGTTGCCAGAGTCGGCTGGTATCCAACACGCGAGGGAAGCCGTCCCATCAAACCCGAAACTTCTGTTCCGGACTGTATAAAACGAAACACATTATCGATAAGCAGTAGCACGTCCTTCTGGTGCACATCCCTGAAATACTCGGCTATGGTCAAAGCCGCATGACCAACACGAAACCGGGCACCGGGAGGCTCGTCCATTTGACCAAATACCATCACTGCATTTTTCAGAACGCCCGCCGCCTTCATTTCCCGATGTAATTCTTCCGCTTCGCGACAGCGTTCACCGATGCCGCAAAACAAACTGACCCCTTTATGTTCACCCGCGACATTATGGATCAGTTCAGTAATCAATACGGTCTTTCCTACCCCCGCGCCGCCAAACAGGCCGGCCTTTCCACCTCGCTCCAGAGGGGAAAGCAGATCAATCACTTTAATGCCGGTCTCAAATATTTCTGATTTCGCTACCCGTAACGACAATTCCAACGGAGTCCGTACTACGGGCCAGTATTGAAGTTGATCCTGATCTGCGAAAGAGGAATCACCATCGATCGCATGGCCAAAAACATTCAGCATACGCCCCAACAATCCATTCCCCACGGGAACCCTCAATGGGTGCTGCGTATCAAGAACGGAAACGCCCCTTGCCAAGCCCCTGGTGCTTTGCAACGCAACGCACCGAACTGTTTCGGAATCAAGTTGGGATTCAACTTCCAGAACAATCGAAGGCTCTGTAAGAGTTTTCAGTTCACGACCGATGGACGGCAAATTGATCGGAAAAAAAACATCCACAACGCTTCCACGAACGGAAATAACACTCCCGTTCGCTTCTGTTCCATGCTGGTGAAATTCGCCCATGATTTCTGCAGTTCCTAAACAGCACAAATTACAGCACTAATTGGACAGACATCCTTTGAGTTTTTCACCGCGTTGAAAAGTTCCCGATGAATGATGCAGCAAGAATGATTCCCCAAGTGGCCAGTCTAACTTCTCGATGAGGAACATGTCATCTCAAGGGAAAAAAAAGCTTTCCAATAAGCAACATTCAGCCTCCATGGTGAATCTTCTCTGAATAATATTCAAACGCCGCACTTCAGCCCAAGTCAGTCGGCTCCCGTTATGATACAGAGGCGGAACTCAGCACTGATGACGATTTTTTTGTGGAAGAAGCAAACTCGAAAACAGGACGATTTATTAAAAATCGGCGACATCCATGGATCTGTTGCAACTATGGAATGCGCTCCGACGCCCTCATACCCGGCCGGATCGGCACCATCGACACCTTGGAAGCCTACACCAACCGTGGACCAGACAGCCGAAAAAAAAACCTGATTCTCCCAATCAATTCGAAACATCAATGCAACCTGTTTCCAATCTACAGCAATCATGAAGAGATTACTTCAATCGCAACCGATGCCTGGTGTCTCTACCTTCATGTTTTTGAGAACAACGCCCTTTTGTTCTGTTTATTGTTGCTATCTATCTGTTATTTTGTCATCCTTACGAAACTGAAAATAAGGATAACGTGCCAGCCTGTTAAGGTGAGTGTTCGGACTTATGCTCGTTGGGGGTTAGATCCATGAGAACTACTTGCTCCGCATTGGCCGTTCTGTGCGTATC
>JALWSL010000209.1:3884-7370 GCA_027080405.1 Planctomycetaceae bacterium | reverse complement strand
CCGGCGGCGAGGGGATAATGCCCGACCATGGGATCCATGCCCACGGTCGTGTTTTCGATTCCGTGACGTCGCCACACCAGCAGATCGTATTTGATGTTCTGGTTGCTGATCGCAATCTCCTGATTTTCCATCACCGGCCGAAACGCCGCAATCACTTCCCGGGAGTCGAGTTTCTTTTGGCCTTCCGGCCCGTCAACGGGAATGTAATAGGCAGTTCCCGGTTGATAACTGACGGCCCAACCGACGATCTCCGCCCGCATCGCATCGACAGAAGTCGTCTCCAAATCGATACAGACTTCCTTTTGCTCGAGCAATTTTTCAATCAGTTCATTCAGGGCATCGGACTGGTCAATAATGAACCACTTTCGATCGGTGCCGGGAGGCATGGCTGCATGGGACGACGGGCTTTGCCTGTTCTCGCCAGATGAATTGCCATCGGTTGAATCGCCATCGGTTGAATCGTTATCCGGCAAGTGGTCAAACAGCCCTCTTGTTTTTTTTGTTTTCTTTGTTCTGCCCGAAGAACGCTCACCGGGACGCGGTTTCTTTCGGGAAGCCGGAGGTTGATAATCAGTTAAGGAATCGAACGTTTTTATTTCATCACGAAACTTCCGGAATCCATAATCCAGGAACAATTGCTGGAGTTTGGCCCCATCGATTCCGTTGGTTCGGGCAGATTCCAAATCGAATTCCAGAGGCAAATCCGTACGCAGAGTGACCAGTTTGCGGGAGAGAAGTGCCTGATCGGCATAGTTGATCAGATTCTCCCGCAGTTTCTTGCCCGGGGCCTTTTCCGCATTGGCGAGGATGGATTCCAGATCTCCAAATTGTTCGATCAGCGCAGCCGCCTTTTTCGGGCCAACAAGCGGGACACCGGGGATGTTATCGACCGAATCGCCCACCAGCGATTGAAAGTCGATGACCTGATCCGGGCGGATATGCCAGGTCTCCTTCAGTTTCTCCGTATCGAAGAACTCCCCTTTCCTGCAGTTGTACATACGAACGTGATCGCTGAGCAGCTGCCTGAGATCCTTATCGCTACTGACCAGCACCACCTGCATTCCTGCAGATTCCGCCTGACGCGCGATCGTCGCCATGACATCGTCTGCTTCCCAACCCGGATAGTTGACAAGTGGAATCTGAAATCCCTCGATCACTTCGGTGATCATGGGAATTTGCGGAACCAGTTCTTCCGGCATTTCCGAGCGGTTCGCCTTGTAGTTTTCGTACCAATCGTTGCGAACGCCCGGCCCTTCGGAATCGATGGCACAAAGCAGATAGTCCGGTTTGTTCTGTTTGAGAATTTGCAGTAAATCTCGGGTGAAGCCGAAAACCGCATTGGTCGGCTGTCCTGCAGGCCCGGTCATGGGAGGGATCGCATGATAAACCTGGAACAACAAGGAGAAAGTATCAATGATGTATATCGTTTTCGGCATGAGTCTTCCTGAATGGTTGTTCCCAAGTAAATGGAACCGTCGTGAATACGTGGCAGGGGACGAAAAAGCGACCGGGATTGTCAGACCGCACTTCCCTCATGGGTAAGGTTTACCTCGTGAGCAAAGATGCTGTGCAACACAAAACGAGCGTACTCTAATACGCCTCTCTCGACAAAGCCAGAGTCAGAGAAGCAGAACGCGGGAGTTGGTCGGAACGGAACTGGTCGGAACGATAGAGGAAGGACATTTCAGGTCTGGTGATGTCGTATCTTCCGCCCCCGGAGTTTTTCTTTCGAAAGCTTACTCCTCACCAATGCGATATAACGGCAGAAAACGGTAGTAGACTTCCAGAGAGAGAGTCGCCAACGCGGTTGAATAGATTCTCCCACCATAGCCGCCCCAGGGGCCTTCGGGATTCCACGAGCCGGCCAGGTTTCCTTTTTTTACCTGATCTTCCACCAGCAGTTCCCGCAACAACCCGTTCCATTGCTCCCATTCCTTCCCGCCATATTGATACATCGCCAATGTCCCGTAGTACCAGTAATACAGGTTGGGATCGGACTTGCGGGGCAGATTCTTTTCGGAAAGCAGAAACTGTGTTGCTTCCAGGCTGGCCGGGTTCTCGCGCGAAATACCGAGCATCTGTTTGCAGAACAGGGCTTCTGCGGTCATTGAAACGGTAACTTCCGGGCCGAATTCCGGATGATAGGCGGCCAGTCCCTTGTTCTCGCCCAAAGAACGATCGACCAGAAACTTGACCATCAATTCCTTTGCTGATTCCGGGACGGCGATCCCGGCGATCTCCGCACTTTTCAGAGCCATCATCTGCCAACCGAACATACTCATATCGCCCGACCACTTGGGCAGATAACGCCAGCCGCCATCCTCCTTGTTCTGCATGGCAACCGTGAATTGAACCGCTTTGACAACCGCAACGGTCAGGCGATCTTCCACCTTTTTCTCATTCTGCATCCCATAGGCTTCTGCCAGGGCGTAACTGGCCATGCCGTGACAGTACATGCCTGCGTATTTCGTGGCATTGCCGCCCAGATAACCATCCTCTCGCTGTTGAGAGATGAGCCACTCGATCGCCTTGCCGACCGTTTTGGCGTATTTCCCTTCATCAGGAGTATAGCCGGCTCCCAGAAAGGCAAGTACCGTCAACGCCGTCACGCCGGTGTCACCATTGACCCCCGCTTTCAAACGGTCGATACCATCTTCATCAACACCGATTTTTCCGGAGCCGTATTTATCTGCGTCCCAAAAACCGGCTTCTTCCTGGGTTGATGCGAACCAGGCCAACGCCTTTTCAACCGCTTCTTCAGAGGCATCCGTCCCACCACGCATGCGTGCGATATCTTTACGCCGGGCCAAATCACGCAATCGATACGTTGCGGGAACCTTGGCAGAAGCTCCCCGTTTGACGGCATCAAAATTCGGTTTCGGCAAATCGGCAAGCAGAGGAACTTCATTGGCACTGGGAGAAGTCGGAACCATGACCTCCGGCGAACTTCCAGTGATTTTTCCGGGAGCTGCTCCGACGGATCGGTTCAATTTGGGAACATCGCTTAAGGGGCGCGGCACTCTTCGAGAGCGAACCATTGCCCGTGCGTTTGACTGGTTCGGAGTTGATGCCCCTTCCCCCTTCGGAACATCCTCACCCGTGATTAAATTATCGGCTGTCACCGGGACAGGCGCTTCCCGACGTTTGATCATGTCGGAGACAACGCCACGATTGGGAAGTTCGGGAGTCGGGCCACGTTCAAACTCAAGTGACTGCAGCACTTTCTGTTCGGTCACCTGCGGGCTGATTCGATCAACTCCTCCAGCGGTGGGGCGGCGAACTCTTTCCGTCTGTACCTGGCTGCGGGGCAGTTGGCTTCGTTTTCGCTCGGGGCTTTCCTTGTCCGTTCCCTGTGACGGTTCGGGCTGCATGGCTGGAATTTTCGGATCTTCAAATTCAGGAATTTCCGCCATTTCAGACGGCTTGTCTGTTTCCCGATTCATCATTGCCAATTCGGGAGATTCATCCGGATCGGGCAGAGGGAGA
>JALWSL010000209.1:0-3874 GCA_027080405.1 Planctomycetaceae bacterium | reverse complement strand
GGGGTTCTCGGTGGGTATTTCTGGTGTCGGTTCGACCGGTTTGTCAATGTCCCGTTCCGGAACTTCCGAAGGCTCCAACTGAAATTCCTCGCGCAACTGGCGACTCATTTCCTTTTTCTGATCCAGCGGGATCGACTCCCAAATGGGAGTATTCCCGGCCTTGTCGATTCGCGTTTGCCGTTCCCCTGCGATCATGACATCGTGAATACGAATCGGCTCCAAATCTTTAACGACCTGATCCCGTACCAGTTCGGGTGCCAGAACGATTACACCCGCTCCAAAAGAAAGATGAAGCAACAGGGAAAATAGCAACGATTTTGAGGAGGCATGATGGTCTCCCCAACTCGTGATGAGCATCGTCACCAAATGAACGGTGGCGAACAGAAAACCGAGAACCAATCCTCCCCAGACCCACTGTTCTGCGGTCTGCTGCGAGACCTGCAGAACATCGGAAAGCCAGTGATAGAATTGTGCGGCGGTGCTGTTCACTATTTCTCCTCACCAGCCAGACGGTTCGCCAGCGACAAATTGGTGATGCCAACGCGATGACATACCGCAAGCACGTTCATGACATTCTGATAAGCTCCCTGCGCATCGCCACGCACAACAACAGCCTGCTGGCTGTACCGTTGGTGGGCAGCGATCAACTCCTGTTGCAGTTCTTCCAGGGTGACCGGTTTCTCGCCCAGATAAAGCTCCCCCGTCCGCGCCACGCTCACGATTATCTCATCGGGCAATTCAGAAAGAGGCAGCGCATCGGAAACGGTCGGCAATTTGATCTGGAACTGCCGCTCGGCATCGGAGAATTTTGTCCCGACCATGAAAAAGATGACCAACAGAAAAACGATATCGATCATCGGTGTCAAATCGAGACTCGGCTCCTCAATTTCCGCTGTTTTCAATGGCATCGCCGTCTCTTTTGCTTCTCTGTTTGAACTTTTCTTCGGAATCGCAACCAGAACCCCGGGAGCGCACAACCCACCCGCCTCCCTGTTTCAGTATATCGACAAATTTCGCATCGAAAACAGTATTCCGCGGATTTCGCAAGATTAACGGGTTCACAATGGGATAGATGGGAAAGCGATACACACGCAGTCGGTCTTGTTCTCGAACTTTATTCTCGAACGTCATCTGGCTCAGGCCGAAAGCCCGCACTGGAAGCTCATTCTGGACTTAACAGTCTCGGATTCTGATTCCAATCTATTCCCGGGCGCATCCCATGAACATGACGTTGCCAATGGACGGCAATGGACAAGTGGCGTCTGTAATGGAGAGGGGCCGAGTATGAACGTCAGTCTGCAGTAACCAGCCTGCAGTAACCAGTCTGCCGCAAGTTGTACTACTAACGGTTAAAGCGTATGAACGGTGCGAAAACTTTTGAAAAACCCATTTTGGTTACGGTGGTCAGAACAGACCAGCCGTGCTGGGAGATCAGATGTCCAATGCTCCCAGGGCGGAGAGCCATGTTTTCAGATCGTGTTCGTATTCGCTGGAGAGATTGGCCTTGACCAAATGTCTGTGAAAGCCGGCTGCACCAATCTCTTCCAGATCGGCTGCTGTCGCGGAGGAAAACCGGGAGGCAGGATCAGCGTCGATCAATCCGCGTATCAATCTGATCAGCGAATCGTTCTTTTTCAGGTCGATCGGTAAATGATCTTCAAGACGCCCAGGCAATTCCAGTTTCGCCCGAACCAGTTCATTCATGCTTTTCACTTGCTGGAATGGAGCCATCCCGGTCAGCATTTCCAGCAGAATATACCCCAAACTTGCCAGATCGGAGGAGATCGAATGGGGCGAACCGCGCAACAACTCCGGAGCAGCATATCGCGGAGTCCATGTCGGACGGGAGGGCAAATCGTTCAGGGCGAACGCGGAGCCGAAATCGATAATCTTCGAATCGCCGGTCAATTTCACCATGATATTGGAAGGCTTCAAATCCGCATGAACGATACCGTGTTCATGCAGGGCAGCCACACCGCTGAGACAGTCACGAAGAATGGAAATGGCGACTCCCGGTTTGAACCGAATTCCGTTCCCCTCTCTGGTCGCGACAACGTCATTGATATATTCCCATGTTCTGGTCGGAACGGTATCCTTGAGACGATTAAACAGGCTGGGCATCATCAAATGGCTTAAGTCGAAACCTTCAACCCATTCCATCATCAACATCTCGATCCCGTCAGAAGTCATCACATTGTGGATATCAAGAAGATGATCCTGCTGGATGCGTGCCAACTTCATGCCGACACGGGCCAGACGGGCCATTTCCAGATCATACTGTTCACGGGATTCATAGGGATCGGGGCTGAAAATCTTCAGCGCCAGGCGAAAACTGACATCGTGAGCACCAACCCGATCGGCCAGATACACAACCCCCTGACCACCGGAGCCGAGTTTTCTGATCAGGCGATAGGTAACCTGCCAACTGACATCGGGCCGTTTCTGAATCTTCCGGAATTGCGCAGAAAGCGGGCCAAGCTCCTTGCTGGAAACAACCCGGAAGCTTTGAGTGGAATCATCAGCAAACCGCTCGCCCATCACCCGCGTGATGGCCTCGGCATCGACCTGGTTACTGAAGTCCTGGTTACTGAATTCGTCTGTCATAACAGGGAAAACTTTGTCGGAAGTCGTCGGGGTTTGGCTGGATTCGGGAGGCCAGTTGCTAATCGTAAAACGGGCAGGAGTCGATCTCTTTCACCGTCGATCTCTTTCACCAAAGACACGACAACGGATTGTTTGTTCGTTTGATTTGTTTGTTTGATTTGTTCGCTCAATACGCCAGAATATTTCCCGTTTCTCACTATTTCCCGTTTTACTGTCGGATCTTCGAACAGATACGCAACCCGATGCCGACATGCGAAGATGAGGATACCGGGAAAGGGGGACAGAGCGGGAGAGTCTGTTTAATCAATTCCTTTTTGTCAACCAGAGTTTACTGTTTGGGCTTTGCTGCCTGTCGGTCAGGCGGGGTCGGACGGGATCAGGCAGGAATGAATGAAGATGTTTTGTTTTTTTCATGACAGCATAATTGCGTACTTGTCTTCGCCGGGAGGGGCAGATAGGCTGATAGGTCGGCGTTGGAGCCAGCATCTACCCAGTCACGGATTCAAATAGAATCATCAATCACAAATCGAGTCATAAATGAACGAGAGCATCGATACTCCATCGGAAATTTCCAGCGAACAGGCCTATCTTCAGCAGTTGCAGTCGAAACCGTTTTTCTCCCGTCTGATGGCGTACATCGGCCTGACGGGGCCTGGCTGGTTGCAGGGAGCGATTACACTGGGGAGCGGTTCACTTTCAGGCTCTCTCTATCTGGGCGTGCTGGCCGGTTTCGGTTTGATGTGGTTGCAACCGTTGGCGATGATTATGGGCGTGATCATGCTCAGCGCGATCGGCTACGTTTCTCTTTCCACCGGCGAGCGGCCTTTCGATGCGATCAATAAACATATCAATCCTGTCCTGGGATGGGGTTGGGCGATCGCGACAATGATGGCGAACCTGGTCTGGTGCATGCCTCAATTCGCCTTGGGAACCGCGGCGATCCAGCAGAACCTTTTTCCTGACACTTTCGGAGTCGATGGAACATTGGGCGATCAGACAAGCAAGCTGATTATTGTCGCCGTGCTGCTGGTTTTGGCGACTGTTGTCATCTGGTCTTACGATGCAGGTGGGCGCGGAATCAGGCTTTTTGAAGGCCTGTTGAAAGTACTCGTCGGGATTGTCGTCGTCTGTTTTTTTGGGATGGTCATCAAAATGTCCCTCAGTGGAAAAGGACTCGCCTGGGGAGAAATTCTGGGGGGCTTCATTCCCGATCTCAGCTTGATGTCGAAACCTTCTCCGAAATTTGATGAAGCGCTTGCAGCAACCGGGG
>JALWSL010000208.1 GCA_027080405.1 Planctomycetaceae bacterium | reverse complement strand
ATCACTGTCATGGTCGCCGCTGCGGCTTCGTTCGCAACTCCTCACGGATTCCAGACAAACCTGATGGTTTACGGCCCCGGGGGATACCGAACCAGTGATTTTCTGCGTGTCGGCGGGCCGCTCAGCCTGCTCCTCTGGGGAATCAGCATGTTGCTGATTCCGAGGATCTGGCCCTTTTGAAAACAGGAACAGATGGCCACTTCCCCGGCCCCTGTTCCCCACCATTGACCAGCCAGCGACATCCAGTTGAACGGGATTACCCAACAAGACCGGCGAGGAATCAGTTTCTTCTCCCTGTGCACTGGCATCGCATTGTTTGCGCTGGTACTCTGGCCAAAAAGAAGCTCGGCCTGGAATCTGCTTTCAGGTCACCCCGTTATCCTCTTCCGTTCAGGCAGGAAGAATTGTTCGTTTTATTTATCTTTGTTGAAGTTGAAAGTAATACTGTTCGATGGCAGAAAAAGTCTTAAAACTGGGTATCCCGGCTGGCTCACTTCAGGATGCGACGGTCAAGTTGTTTCGAAAAGCGGGATACAATATTTCGGTCTCTTCCCGTTCCTATTATCCCACGATTGACGACCCGGAAATCGAGTGCCTGACGATCCGGGCACAGGAAATGGCGCGCTACGTTCATCAGGGGATCCTCGATGCCGGAATTACCGGGCACGACTGGGTTGTTGAAACCAACGCAGACGTGAAGGAAATCTGCGAACTTGTCTTTTCCAAAGTGAGTCGCAAACCGGTGCGGTGGGTTCTGGCCGTCCCGGAAGATTCAGATATCCAGTCGGTCAAGGATCTGGAAGGGAAACGCATTGCGACCGAGGCAGTCGGGCTGACCAACCAGTATCTCGACAGACACGGGGTGATTGCGAATGTCGAATTTTCCTGGGGGGCGACCGAAGTAAAACCGCCCCGCTTGGTCGATGCGATTGTCGAAGTGACGGAAACGGGCTCATCGCTACGGGCCAATAACCTGCGGATTGTCGATGTTGTTCTCGAAAGCACAACACGGCTCATTGCCAATAATACCGCATCTGTCGACCCCTGGAAGAAACAGAAACTGAACGATATCGCGTTGATGCTGCGATCCTGTCTTTCCGCTGAAGGGAAGGTCGGCCTGATGCTCAATGTGCGGCGTAAAGACCTCGAACAGGTCTTGAAAGGATTGCCCGCGTTGCAACAGCCAACGGTCTCTTCCCTTTCCGACCCTGACTGGGTTGCGATCAGTACCATTATCGAAGAATCCATTGCACGTTCGATCGTCCCGCAACTAAAAAATGCGGGCGCAACAGGAATTGTCGAGTTCCCCATCAATAAAATTATCGAGTGAGGAACTGCGCCGATTCATTTTCCCACCTGAAGCACTTTTTAAGGAGACTCCTGATGCCCGGAAAAATTGGTTATCGTATTGCTACATCTGCCGCTCTCGCCCTGCTTTTAACCAGCACAACTTTTGCAGGTGAATGGAAAAGCCTGTTCGACGGAAAAACCCTCAACGGCTGGACGCAAAAAAACGGAACCGCCAAATACGAAGTTGTCGATGGAACGATCCGGGGAACAACGAACGAAGGCAGCCCCAATTCTTTCCTCTGTTCCAACGAACTGTTTGGCGATTTTGAATTGGAATTCGAAGTGAAGGTTCATGACAAACTGAATTCCGGTGTCCAGATTCGCTCGAAAACAAAACAGCCCAAAGGTGGCGCGAAGTACGGGCGTGTCTACGGTCCGCAGGTAGAAATCGAAGCCAGTGGCCCCAACGGCGCCGAAGCCGGCTACATCTACGGAGAAGCGACCGGGCGAGGCTGGCTGACCCCAAAAGATAAATTGATTCCCCATAAATACTTCAAGGATGGCCAGTGGAATAAATACAGGGTGGTCGCCAAGGGGAACCATATTCAAACCTGGATCAACGGTCATCAGATCGCCGATCTGACAGACGACGAAATTTACAAGACGCATCCCAAGGGGTTCATCGGACTGCAGGTGCATGGCATTCCCAAAGGACAAGGCCCCTACGATGTCGCCTGGCGAAATATCCGCATCAGAACCCTCGACTGAAGTGGTTCCTGATAATCTCGGTAATCTTGTAACAGGACGCTCTCCCTACTGCTTTATCTCGCCCGGTTTTAGGGATATATAGAGGCGGGGAAGCCACATAAAAAGGCCAGGGGCTCCCTCCTGGCTTTCTTTTCAATTTTTGATTCAACAGGAAGATGAGATAATGAAACAGATACTCCTGGGTGTTGCCCTGTTATTTTTGAGTCCTGCATTTTCCAACCGGATGCTCGGGGCCCCCGGCACGCAACCGAATATTATCGTCTTTCTTGTTGATGACATGGGAGTGATGGATACATCGCTCCCTTTTTTGACGGATGAAACAGGCAATCCCAAGGGGTATCCACTCAACAATTACTATCGCACGCCCAATATGGAACGACTGGCGAAAAAAGGAATCCGTTTCAACAACTTTTACGCCATGAGCGTCTGCTCACCCACTCGCATTTCCATCATGACCGGACAGAATGCGGCTCGCCATCATACGACGAACTGGATCAATCCGGAAAGAAACAATCGCGGGCCATACGGCCCTCTCGACTGGAACTGGGAGGGACTCAAAAGCAGCGATATTACTCTGCCAGGCTTGTTGCGAAAGGCGGGGTATCAAACTATACACGTGGGCAAGGGACACTTCGGAGCAAAAAAATTTGAAGGAGCAAATCCCGCCAACCTCGGATTCTGTATCAATATAGCCGGGGCGTCTTTTGGTTCCCCGGCGACTTATTACGGAATGAAAAATTACGGAAACGGTAAAAAGAAAAGCCGTCACGCTGTTCCAGGCCTGGAAAAATATCATGGCACCGAAACCTTCCTCACCGAAGCGTTGACGATCGAGGCGAAGGCACGTCTCACAGAAGCGGTTAACAAAGGGAAACCGTTTTATCTGTATATGTCCCACTATGCAGTACATGCCCCCTTCAATTCCGATCCGCGATTCGCAGAGCATTACAAAAACTCCGGAAAACCGAAAAAGGCACAGGCATTTGCCACATTAATTGAAGGAATGGATAAATCTCTCGGCGATATTCTGGATCACATCAACAAGTTGGGCGTGGCAGATAACACAATCATCTTTTTTCTGGGAGACAACGGCTCCGATGCGCCGCTTGGGGATCCGCACGCGGTTGCCTGTGCAGCTCCCTTAAGAGGGAAAAAGGGAGCTCATTACGAAGGAGGCATGCGCGTTCCGTTCATTGCCGCCTGGGCGCAGACAAATGCGAAAAATGAATATCAAAAACGGCTTCCCATAGCAGCCGCCGCGCTGCAATCCCAACAGGCCGCCGTTCAGGATCTGTTTCCTACGATTCTCAACCTGGTCAATGTCTCGATACCCAAAAATCACCCTGTCGATGGCAATCGTCTCGACCAATTGTTGACGGGAAAGAAAGATTCCTCGCGTGATGAAATCTTCTTGATGAACTACCCGCATTCGCCACACCGCAGCAATTATTTCACCTGCTACCGACATGGTGACTGGAAAGTGATCTATCATTATTTCCCTTCTGAAGAATCCGAAAATTCACATTACCAACTTTACAACCTTGCTGAAGATCCATTCGAATCAACCAATCTCGCGCCGACAAAGCCGCAAAAACTGCGTCAGATGATGAAAGAATTGATCGCAGCCATGAACGCGCACAACGCCCAGTATCCGGTTGATAAAAATGATGGCGTCACACCGTTGAAACCGATTCTTCCCGGTCAAAACGAAAACGAGTGATCGACACCGCTGTCACATCGCACTGTTTACAACTGAAATTTACCGTGGGAGAGACCGCCTCAAGAGGCCTGGATTCTTCTTACGGTTGCAATCAACCCGCGGCTTGTAAAAAATAGGCTTCGGGCCAACGGGGCATACGTTTCTCACCTGCCGCTGACATAAAGGAATTTTGCGCACCGCGGCGACTCCTGCTTCCCTTTCATAGAAATAGATTCGAATTCATGAAAACATTTTACCGCGCACTGTCTGTTTTCCTGTTTTTCCTCGTAGCATCTGCGATCCGGTTACACGCACAGACCAAGCCAAACGTCATCGTGATTTACACGGACGATCAGGGAACGCTCGATGCGAACTGTTACGGCTCGAAGGACCTGGCGACGCCAAACATTGACCGACTGGCGAAAACCGGAATTCGCTTCACGCAGATGTATGCTCCCAGTTGCATCTGCTCGGCTTCACGAGCCGGCATGATAACCGGTCGGTACCCGATTCGCGCAGGGGTTCCGGCCAATGTCAGTTCCAAACCGGGAAATGTTGGCATGCCTCCCTCGGAAGTCACGATGGCGGAAATGTTTCGGGCAGCCGGGTATGAAACGGCCCACGTCGGGAAGTGGCATCTTGGTTACACTCCCGAAACGATGCCCAACGCACAGGGATTTGACAGTTCCTTCGGGCACATGGGAGGCTGCATCGACAATTATTCACACTATTTCTACTGGAGTGGACCGAACCGCCACGACTTATGGCGAGATGGCGTTGAAATCTGGCGAGATGGACAGTTCTTTCCTGATCTGATGGCGAAAGAAATGAAACGCCTGCTTGATCAGCCCCACAAAAAACCGTTTTATATTTACTGGGCAATCAACGTCCCCCACTATCCCTATCAGGGAACAGAAAAGTGGCGGGAACATTATCGCGATCTTGAAGCGCCTCGCAGAATGTACGCGGCTTTTGTCTCCAGCATGGATGAGAAAGTTGGCGAAGTTCTGGACTTTCTCGAACAGAAAAAACTGCGGGAAAACACAATCGTCCTGTTGCAGTCCGATCACGGACACTCGGCAGAAGAACGGGCCTTTTTCGGCGGCGGGAATGCGGGCCCCTATCGCGGAGCCAAAGCCTGTTTTTTTGAGGGAGGGATCCGGGTTCCTTCAGTCATTTCCTGGCCTGCAAAGTTGCCTCAGGGGGAAGTGCGGCATCAAATGGTAACGGGATGCGACTGGTACCCGACGCTGGCGGCACTGGCTGAGATCGATTTGCCCAACATCAAACTGGACGGCAAAAATATCACCAAGATCCTGCTCGATCCGCATGCTGAATCACCCCATTCCCACTTTTACTGGCAAATGGGAGCCAACAGGGAAAAGGCGCAATGGGTTGTCCGCAAGGGAAACTGGAAACTGCTCGGCAATTGCAGAGACACCAGTAACAAAGGGATACTGACCAAACAGGACAGGAAACTCTTTCTCGCAAACCTGAAGGAAGATCCTTCCGAGAGCAAAAATCTGGCCCAAGATCATCCGGAAATTGTTAAACGGCTTCTTGAAATCCGTGAGCAAAACCTTATTTCGGTTTATTCTGAAAAGAAGAAAACAGAGTAGGGAAGCGCCCGCGTGCCTGGAATCGAGACCAACAGGCATTTCTTCTGCTGCGTGGTCTGCCCATTTCACACTGCATCTGGCAGGTTTTTGTCCGGCCGGTCGAACCGGCTCCACCTTTCTCTTGTCGAGAGATTGGGCCAATCACTCCAGCAGGATCAGCGATTGGCAGCGAGCCAGAATAACAACAGCATGCAAAGCCAAACCAGATCCAGGAATCTCCAATAAATGGCAGCCAGCCGTACTCCGCTGGTGTACTCGTGATCGTATCGCCCCCGACAGGCCTGAATCAGGACATATCCCAGCGCGATATACCCTGCTACAAAATGGGCCACATGCAGAAAGGCCATGAGGATAACCGAAGCGATTAATCCTGCCTGATTACCGGCCAGTTCCCAGTGCTCGATCGTCAACTGCCTGATGCCGATACTCTGAACAATACAAAACAGGCCGCCCAGTAGAAACGAAATTGTCAACGCAATTCGAAACTGTTTCTGCTTTTCCCGACGAACCAATGCATACGCCCGAAAAAGAAAGTGACTACCCAGAAACAGAACCGCCGTGCTCCACCAAAGCAGACGTGGTAACTGCGGAACGGTTCCAACAGCCGGCCCCGCGAAAACATATCGCGCCGCATACGCAATAAAAGTTGCCAGGAAAAATACGGCTATCGAACCAATCAGCGCGTAGACAAGGAACGTCGTCTTCGCATATTCCGGATAAAAACGTATTCGGGATGTTTCTACCAACATTCGCTACGAACCCCAGCACGGTGACGTCCCCAACACGGCTATCAACTCATGTACCAACGCCGCATCCGGACAGGATTCAAACTTGACCGCATCCGCTACCCGAAGCACAGACCACCCGGGATGCAACTCGTTTCACAAAGATAACCTGTCCACTCGATCCGTCTGCAACTCCGAACCTGAAGCCAAACGGCTCCATTCTCCGAACTCCATTTGCCTCTATCAACTTGCTGAAATCGACTGCAAACTTCCGCATTGATATCGGACTATATTCAGCATTCTTCGTTCAATACGCGCCCAACAACATGACATGTCCAATGCTCTTTGCAGCACTACGGAGAAGGTGGTTGAATATGCTCGATCTCGTACTCACGAATGCCTGACTGATACTGCTCGGTGTCCATCAAGGCGAACGTCAGAAACAGCGCGACAAACGCAAGCGAGAAAACAAACATCAGTATGTTGAGCGGTTTGTCGTAAAGCATATGCATGAAAAACAGGATGACAAGCAAACCTTTGGCACTCGCAATCGACAGCGCGACGACCAACTCCACATTGGGAGGCAAATTACCCGCCAGGGCGACAGTCAAAACCGTCAAAGCGATCAACGCTGCAAATACGGAAAGCAGAACCTGAGGGGGCATCACATGGGCATATCCATGATCATCATGCTGGGCAGACATTTATAAAACCTTTATCAAAAATCGGAGGCTGCTTTTGAACCTCACCAGACTGTTCCAAAGACTCAATACCGTTATTTTGAAAACGGACGCCTGAAACGACCGAACAACCATACCGCACACAATCGTGTCAGTGAGGAAGATCCGGCCCGTTACTGCCGATCAGGTAAAGTAACGGAAACAGGAATATCCAGATTAAGTCGACAATGTGCCAATAAAGTCCTACGAAATCAACGGGACCGAAGTAGTCGGGACGGAAATGGGATTCGACCGCCCGGACAAGCAGCCATGTAATCGCAATCATTCCGGCCACAATATGAAAACCGTGCAGACCTGTCATGAAATAGTAAATACTGAAAAATACGTTGGGATCGTGCCGCAAATCGTATTTGATTTTCTCTTCCATCGCGATCTGATCAACTGACTCGACAGCCGGTTCGGCGTGCTCCGCCGCGCCATGATCTCCGGCAGAAGCGTGGTCGCCCGACCCACTGCCGCCGTGCTGCATATTGTGCAGTTCAATACTGAACGCGATCCCAATCAGAATACCTGCGATAGAAATCAACATGGCATATCCAACAG
>JALWSL010000207.1 GCA_027080405.1 Planctomycetaceae bacterium | reverse complement strand
ATTCCGATGAATATCAAATTTCTGTTTGTATTTTCGCTCGCCCTGATTGTCACACCTGCCCTGCCGGAAATCCGGGATCGTGGTTTTCAGAAACTGGATCTTGACGGCAATCATGTTTTGAGCGGCAACGAAACGCCCCGCGCCTATCGTGAATCAATTCCTTCCGAAGCTGCGCTGCGAAAAAACGGAAACGCTCCTGTCCCCGAAGTACAGGTCAGTCGAGCCCAGTTTCGCGCAACCGGGCCGTTACCTTCCACCATGTTCGATCTGCTGTGGCTCGTCGGCACCGAATTGCTGCTCGGAATGACGCTCGGCCTGGGTGTGGTCATCATTCTCAGTGGCCTGCAACTGGCAGGAGAGTCGTTTGATCAACAGACCGGAACCGCGTTGAGTGAAATTTTCAATCCCGCAACAGGTACCAGTATATCACCGACCGGGCAACTCCTGTTTCTGCTCGGAACAACGGCGATGCTGACGATGGCTCCGATTGACGGGCATTTGATGATGCTCTCCAGTCTGTTGAAAACCTTTGAGGTATTGCCGGTCGGCCTGGCTACGGTCGATATCCACTCGTTCGAACTGATACGGCGTTTGATGAGTCAGTCGATGGTGATCGCGATCCAGATCGCAGCGCCACTTCTGGCCTCGATGGCATTATTGAGCGTCACTCTGGGCTACCTCGGCTATACGGTTCCGCAAATCAATGTTCTGATCCTCGGCTTCCCGATTCGTGCGATACTCGCAATAACCATTCTGTCTCTCACACTTTCAGGAGCCACCGATTCCATTTTGGAAATTTTTGCAGAGATTCTCGACCGGCTGACTGCGACCATGATCGCCAGTGGTCAGTAGATGGAGGCCGATTCTCAGCATCCAATTGGCGGAAATCCGATTGGCGGAAATCGGGAACAACGTACAAGCCTTATCATTGGGGGACTAAATGGCTGAAACCGATTCTGGCGAAAAAACGGAAGACCCGACGGAGCACCGGCGCAGCGAAGCCCGCAAGGATGGGAATGTTGCCAAGAGTGTCGATGTCAACGCAGCCGTGATCATGCTGACCGCGGCAGGAGGATTGCTTTTCCTGGGCCCTGCGATGGGGCGAAGTCTGGCTCAACTGATGCAAGCGTTCCTTTCCGGCCCGGCTCTGCTGGAACTCGATGCACCAGGAGTGGTCCGGGATGCACAGGATATCATCAATCATGTTTCAAGTTTTCTACTTCCGTTTATGGGATTGATGTTCTGTGCGGCGTTGGTAGCCAACATCCTGCAGATCGGGTTTCTGTTTACGACCAAACCGCTCACTCTGAAATGGGATCGCCTCAATCCGATTTCGGGAATGAAACGAATTGCTTCGATCAGCTCGCTGGCCAAATTGGGAACGAGCATCGGAAAAGTGTTGGTGATGGTCACCATTGCCGGTTTTTTCATTGCAGCCAATTTGCCGATGCTGCAGGGAATGGCGAGTGCGGAACCGGATGTCATACTGGGAGTGATCAGCGGAAAAGTCCTGGAACTCTCCTTTCAGCTTGGCCTGGCGATGCTGGTCATTGCGATTCTCGATTTCAGTTTTCAGAAGTGGAAACATGAAAATGATCTCAAAATGACCAAACAGGAAGTTCGCGAAGAACTGAAAAATATGGATGGCGACCCACACATGCGCCAACGCAGGAAAGAAGCCCATAAAAAAATCGCACAAGCGAGGGAAATGAACGCTGTTCCGGATGCTGACGTGGTCGTCACCAACCCGACACATATTTCCGTCGCCCTGAAATACGATCCCGAGAAAAACCCCGCTCCCGTTGTCGTCGCCAAGGGAATGGGCGAAATCGCATTGAAAATCCGGGAAATTGCCCGTGAACATGATGTTCCGATCATCGAACGCAAGCCGCTGGCTCGAGCCCTGTATCGCGACGTGAAAGTCGGCCAACCGATTCCCGAAAGCATGTACGAAGTTTTCGTCGAAATTATGGCGTACGTCTACCGGCTGACAGGAAAATCTCTGCCAGAACGGTAGTGACGTACTCCTGGATTGATGCTGAATGTCATTCAGCGCCCTTCAGTTACGAAACGCCCCAAACGACGATACGCCACAGGCTACGAAATGTCACAACCATGACGTACCGATCGCCACTTGCCACAGAAGTGTGAGAAAAGGGGCAGCAAGGGATTTCCGCCGAGATCGCAAAAGTCACAGTGCAAACCGTCGCGGTGCCTGATCCCCTGATCCGCTCCGCCAGCCATTCAATCGGCGTGAGGCTCTGTCATACGCATCGGGTCGAGAGCTTCGTTGAGCGTTTCCGGATCAAGCACTTTCTGCTCAGTACAGAGTTCGCGAATGGTCTTGCCTGTTTTGTACGCCTGTTTCGCCAGGGCAGAGGCCTTTTCATAACCGATGTACGGGTTCAGGCTGGTGACCATCGCCAGGCTCTTTTCAACAGCCGCGTTGCAGCTTTTCTCGTCCGCTTCGAGATCATCACTGCAGAATTCGACAAACGCATCACTGCAACTGGCCAGCAGCGAGACGCTTTCCAGAACCGTTTGTCCCATCATGGGCATCATGATATTCAACTGGAAATTGCCTCCCGCTGCTCCGCTGATCGCAATCGTCTGGTCATTTCCCATCACGCGGGCTGCAACCTGCATCATGCTTTCGCACATAACGGGATTCACTTTCCCCGGCATAATCGAACTGCCCGGCTGACGATCCGGAATGGCGATCTCATGAAAACCGCACCGCGGCCCGGAACCGAGCCAGCGGATGTTGTTGGTGAGATTGAACAGGGTTGACGCAATCGCCCGCAACTGGCCATGACATTCCACCAACCCGTCCCGCTGTGCGTTGGCTTCGAAATGGTTGGCGGCTTCAACGAAAGGAATACCGGTCTGTTCGGAAAGGGATTTCGCGACACGCGAACCGAATTCCGGATGCGTGTTGATTCCGGTTCCAACAGCCGTTCCACCTACCGGGAGTTCAAGAACGGCTTCCAGCGCCCGGCCAGCGCGCTCAACGGAAAGTTCCAGTTGACGGGCGAAACCGCTGAATTCCTGCCCCAATCGAAGTGGTGTCGCATCAGCCAGATGAGTCCGACCGATCTTGATGATTCGATCCCACTGTTCTGCTTTCTTCGCCAGTGATTGCTGGAACTTTTTCAGTGCAGGAATGAGCTGCTTGTCGATCGCCTGCGCGACTGCAACATGAATCGCTGTCGGGAAGGTATCGTTCGTACTCTGTCCCATATTGACGTGATCGTTCGGGTGAATCGGTTTTTCCGGACTGAACCGGTCTCCGCCCATCAGTTCAATCGCGCGATTGCTGATCACTTCATTGCAATTCATGTTGCTGGAAGTGCCTGAGCCGGTCTGAAATACATCGATGGGAAACTGGTCATCGAATTTTCCTTCCGAAACTTCCCTGGCCGCAGCAAGCAGCGCTTCAACCTGTTCGGCGTTGAGAGGGTTCTTTCCGGTTCCAGTCAGCTTCCCCAAATCGTTGTTGGCCGTCGCGCAACCGATTTTCACCAGCCCCATCGCGTGTATCAGATGTGGGTGCAAAGTCCATCCGGAAATTGGAAAGTTCTCAACGGCCCGCTGGGTCTGTGCCCCGTAATACGCCTGTTCCGGAACACGCACTTCACCCATGGAATCCCGTTCAATCCGAAATTTTGACATCTCATCTCTCCTGCTGATTGTAGCTTTCCTCACATCGTCACGCCTCTGTGAACCTGGTTCACACGTCGCCCGCCCAAACGGATCCAGATGACAGCATCACCGATGCAACAGCATCCTGGAACCCGTACGCTGCTTCGTAATGCGACCGCCCACACTGAAGGCGAGCAGAAGGCGAATAGTTGGATGATAGCAGGCGATCGAAAGATTCGCACTCCTACCCCCCCTGCTTTTTGATGTCATATTGTCGCATCCCAATAATAGCCGTACTTTATTGGGTTGTTGTATTGGAACAATCGCGCAACGAGCCAGGCCATGAACCAAACCGATTCCGATGAAAAAGAATGAGGCACAACCTACAGAATTTTCGCACTTTCCCGCAGCGACGTTTTCCCATGCAGATCACTTACTTGTTGTTCACTGATCTGTTAGAATTGAGGGGATTCGCTCTAATTTTCCTGTGGAGAGAGACATCTATGCCCAGAAACAGTTTGCCCGGGACGCGACGCCTACCGGGAGTCAACTGGAAATTGTGCAGTTTGCTGCTGGCCTGTTCTGTTTGCAGCGTTCCTGCTGGTGCGCAGGAGAACTGGACGGAGTTTCGTGGCCCCAACGGAAGCGGCCTGGCGATCCGGTCACGACCTCCCGTGCATTGGCATGAAGCTCAAACAGAAAAAGCCCAAGGGGACAAAAACCGGAACATCGTCTGGAAGCGGCCCATTCATGGCAGAGGTTGGTCTTCCCCGGTGATTTCCCGTGGGCGAATCTGGATGACCACCGCCACCGAAGATGGCAAAAAGATGTATGTTGTGTGTGTCGATGCAGCCAATGGTGAAATCATCCACGACAGACTCGTTTTCACCAACGAGAATCCTCGCGAAATCGATGTCACGAACAGCTACGCCTCTCCGACGGCTGCGCTGGATGGCGATCGTGTCTATATCCATTTCGGAACGTATGGCACCGCCTGTCTGGATGCTGAATCGGCAAAAACGATCTGGCAGCGCCGGGATTTTCCGTGCAATCATTGGCGCGGGGCCGGTTCTTCTCCCATCGTTTACAAGAACATGATGATCGTCCATTTTGATGGTTACGATTTCCAGTATATTGTTGCGCTCGATAAATTGACGGGAAAAACTCTCTGGAAAAAAGACCGTCTCGATCTGTACGAAACCGACAACGGCGATCATAAAAAAGCCTTCGGCACCCCTTCCGTTTTTGAAATCGACGGACAGGCCCAACTCATCAGTCCTTTTGCCAAAGCATTGATTTCGTATGAACCGGAAACCGGAAAAGAACTTTGGTGGATTCAATTCAAACAGCATTCAATGGCTAATCGGCCTCTTTTTAATGGGCAATTCATATTCACTGGCACCGGATTCGGGAAAGGCGAACTGATCGCGATCGATCCATTCCATGCTAGGGGAAATGTCACCCAAACGCATATCAAATGGGTTGTCAAACGGGCGATGCCTTCCAAACCCTCTCCCATTCTGGTCGGGAAAAGAATCTATACGGTTGCCGATAAAAACGGAATCGTTTCCTGTATTGATGCCCAAAACGGCAACATCATCTGGCAGGATCGAATAGGCGGGACATTTTCCGCCTCACCTGTTTTTGCAGCGGGGCATCTTTACTTTTGTGACGAGAAGGGGAAAACAACGGTTATCAAACCGGGAGATTCCCTTGAAATTGTTGCAGAAAACCGACTCAATAATGGCTGTATGGCGACACCGGCACCGTTCGGCAAAGCCCTGTTCGTTCGCACTCGTGATGCACTTTATCGCCTGGAAAAGCGGGAAAAATGATCCAAACAGACAAAACGATTCAGGCTGTATGGTCTTTCCACCTGAAGCTGAAAGAAATCCCACTGATACTGGCCGGACTGCTGGTTCTGCTCTGCGGTTGCGATGTCATCGGTTTTTCCACCAATCAGGCAGGTTCCACATCTGCTCAAAGAAACCCCAAAGCCAACGCAAACGCCGTTGCGGTCAAACAGACCGTGAAGAAATTCAACTGGCCGTGCTGGCGTGGTCCCGAAAAGAACGGCCTGTCAGAAGAGACCAACTGGAACACAAACTGGGAAACACCGCCCCAAACACTCTGGACCAACCAGATCGGCATCGGCTACAGCGCTGTCAGTATCGATAAAGGGCGGCTATTCACCATGGGGCATCCTGCGGGAACCGAAACGGAAACGATGTGGTGTTTTGATGCTGTTACCGGAAAAGAAATCTGGTCGAAGTCGTACCCCTGTGTCCTGCTCAATCATCTCCATAAGGGAGGCCCCTGTGCAACTCCCACCATCGACGGCGATTTTGTCTACTTCAATTCCCGTGAGGGAGAAGTTCGCAAGGTCAAAGCGAAAGATGGTGAAGTCGTCTGGACTGTCTCCCTGCAGAAGGAACTTGGGATCGACCTGCCCGAATGGGGGTTCTCCTGCTCGGCGATTGTCAATGGAGACGAGATCATTTTCGAAGCCGGTTCCGTCATCGGCATCGATAAAAATGACGGAAAAATCAAATGGAAAACCCGCCCGCGCATGCCCGGTTACGGCACTCCGGAAATGTTTACCTTCAAGAACAGACCGTATTTGTGCGCCTTGAATAATGAGGGAGTTTCGGTGATCGACATGAGCAGCCATGAGGAAATCACTTTCTATCCCTGGGATTCCCCCTACAAAACAAATGCGACAACACCGATCTGGCACAACGGACAGCTTTTTATTTCCACCGGCTACAATATCGGCTGCACGCTGCTCGATTTCGACGGCAAAACGCTCACCGAGGTTTACAAGAACAAAAACATGCGCAACCACATGAATACCTGCGTACTGCAGAATGGTTATCTTTACGGCGTCGATGGTAATTCGCACAATCCGAGAACGGTTACCATCAACTGCATCGATTGGAAAACCGGACAGATTTCATGGGAGCAAAAAGACCTCGGCTGCGGTGCACTGATGGCGACCAGAAATCATCTCCTCATTCTCAGCGATACCGGCGAACTGGTTCTGGCGAAATTGACACCCGAAGCGTTTCAGGAACTCGGGCGGGTTCGCGTCATGCAGGAACAGTGTTGGACCGTGCCGACGCTCTGTAATGGTCTCATTTACTGCCGCGGCGCTGATGGAACATTGGCCTGTGTTGATGTCCGCACCAAACCGTAATTCAAAACTCGCCTACAAATCCTGCCTGACAAAGCGGACATCCCACAAAAAAGTCCGGCTACTCGCTTCTTTGTCTCGCCCTGTGCATGAGATAAACCTGCCGAAACCGGTGATGGTTACCCCTGATCTGGCGGTAACTATTTCGAAGCGGTTTTTTCATCGGGCTGTTCGTCCGATTCCGCAGGCTCTTCCTTGCGATAGAAATCCGTATGTGAAAGTCCCTCGATCAACCCCAGATGGACAGCGCATTTTTTTGTGGGAACGAGTTGCTGTTCAAGACTCAGCTTCCAGTATTCCCGAATCAATCCTCTTTTCGACTGGATAGCCGCTGTCAGTTGGTAGGAAAGTTCCTGCGTGATGATATTGGGGATTTCCTTGACCCAGCCGATGGTTTTTTCCGGCGTCGATTGCTCCGCAATCCGACAGGCGATGCGGCCTTCCAGTTGTGGTTCATCCAGTTTTTTCTGAGCGGTTCCGATCAACTCGATCGCCTGTCTGGCTGAACCGGTATCGACCAGTCGCTGCAGTTGCAACCAGGTTTTCATAGGCGGTTCCGCCACGA
>JALWSL010000206.1 GCA_027080405.1 Planctomycetaceae bacterium | reverse complement strand
AAACGGCGACGATAGCGGCAACTCACGGGGCAGATGTTGTTTACGAACCGCAGAGGGGGTACGGAGCAGCCTGTTTGGCTGGCTTGGCCTATGTCGGGAAAATGGTACCGGCGTGCAGGATCATTGTTTTTTTGGATGCGGATTTCAGTGATGATCCCGAAAAACTGATCGATTTGGTACGGCCCATTCAGGAAGATCAAGCCGATTTTGTCCTCGGTTCCCGATTGACAGGCGGACTCGAACCGGGCGCGATGCCCCCGCAAGCGCGTTTCGGCAATCATCTGGCGACTTTTTTGATCTGGCTGTTGCTGGGACAGAAGTATTCGGATTTGGGGCCATTCCGTGCGATTCGCCGGGATGCGCTTCAACTACTCAAAATGCGAGACCGCAACTTCGGCTGGACGGTTGAAATGCAGATCAAGGCGATCGAACATCGACTGAGAATTCTGGAAATTCCGGTTCCTTATCGAATTCGCATCGGCACCAGCAAAATCAGCGGGACGGTCAAAGGGACTATTCTGGCCGGGTACAAAATTTTATTGCTCATCGCCATCTACGGCATTCCCGCCTGTTTTCGTCGATTGACAGGATAACTTGAATTCCAATCGTGAACACCAGAAGCCAGGCAGGAACTCAGGAGAAAGGCGAACGGTTTTCGCAGGCTGCCTTGCGTTATCTTCCTCGTGAGATCCTTTTGATGTGAACTTACGCAAACTGCGGACTGTTAAACTGCGACACCAGCGAAGAAAAGGGAGTTTTTCTGTCGGTTTCCATCCGTTGATTGTTTCCTGGAAAACAATTTCGTAAAGTGGCACAAGACGGTTCGCGAATGGCGGACGATGGGGCATAACCGGCGTAGCAAGAGGGTGTAGCGGGAACCATGCAGCAGAACGAACAAAAAACTGTCAAAAAAAGCAGACGCCTGAATTTTGACAAACTGAGCAAAACGTGGTTCAACCTCGTGCATCAGAACAATCTGGTGTACAACACCTGCTGGGAAGATCCGCGACTGGATCATGTTGCACTCGAACTGACACCCGATGATACCGTGATGGTCATTACATCAGCCGGTTGCAATGCACTCGATTATGCGATTAAAGAGCCGAAACATGTACACGCCGTTGATGTCAACCCCCGCCAGAATGCTTTACTGGAATTGAAACTGGCAGCGATACGGGAACTCGATTTCGAACAGTTCTTCCAGATGTTCGGCGAAGGGCATCTGCCCAACTTCAAGAATATCTACAAGGAAAAGATCGCCCGGCATCTTTCGCATTCCGCCCGCTCGTATTGGGATAAACGGGCCAGCATGTTTTCGGGACGCGGGTTACGGCCCAGTTTCTATTACTATGGGTCATCAGGAACCTTTGCGAGATTGATCAAATTCTATGTTGATCGCATCAAAAAGCTTCGTCCGGCGGTGGATGAACTGCTCGCAGCCAAATCGGTTGAGGAACAGAAGGAAATTTACGATCGCTATAAACTGGGCGATACCCTGTGGACACCGTTTTTGAAATTCGCGATGCGACGGGACATGACGCTGGCGATGCTGGGGGTGCCTCGCGCACAACGGCGTCAACTGGATCGCGGTTATCCGGGCGGAATCCTGCAGTTCATCGTCGATTCCCTCGAAACGGTTTTCACGAAACTTCCTCTGCAGGACAATTACTTCTGGCACGTCTATCTCACCGGAAAATATCGCAAGGATTGTTGCCCGGAATATCTCAAGGAAGAAAATTTCGAGAAACTCAAAGGAGGCTTGATCGACCGCATCAGCACTCACACCAACACCATTCTCGGATTCCTGCGGGAAAACAAAGAGGTCGAAATTTCGCGCTATGTTCTGCTGGATCACATGGATTGGCTCGCTGATGTGCGGAAAGATATTCTGGCTGAAGAATGGCAGGAGATGCTCAACCGTGCTGCCCCGAACGCCCGTTTTCTATGGCGAAGTGCGGGGCTGGAAGTCGATTTTGTTGATCCGATCGAAGTGAACTATCAGGGAGTTGATTGCCAACTGGGAGACATCCTCCAGTATCAAACAGAACTGGCGAAAGAGTTGCACCCGGTCGATCGCGTTCACACCTATGGCTGTTTCTACATCGCGCATCTGCAAAGCAATGCTCCATCAGAAACAGCTCAGGATACACAACTCGAAACGGTTGAATCGTAAGATTGGAAAAACGGGATGCATCATGACGCATCCTGAACACGTAAATCAAATGCGCAGAATTTGCATGCACCCCTCAGTGCATTGCAATGTGCCCTGCAATCACACTAAACGACGGCCTTTTATAAGTTCATCTCGACATGTCTATCGTTCAGTCCGCCCGTTCAAATATTCGCGTCCTTTGGCATCTTCTGGTGAATCGGGTACGGGGTAAAACGCATCAGGAACGGCTGGAAAGTTTCTACAAGGGGCAGGCGGGCGATTACGATGGTTTTCGCAAGCGGTTGCTGCACGGTCGTGAGGAGATGCTGGAATCGATTGTTTTTCCCGATGAAGGCGTTTGGGTCGATTTGGGAGCGGGAACGGGAGCCAACGCCGAGCATGTCGCGGATTCGATCAAGAGACTCAAACGGGTCTATCAGGTCGATCTGTGTCAGCCGTTATTGGACATGGCCGACAAGCGGATCGAACACCATCATTGGGATAACGTTATTCCCGTTCATGCAGATGCGACCAAATTCACGCCAGGGGAAGGAACGGCTGATGTCGTCACCTTTTCGTATTCCCTGACGATGATCCCCGACTGGTTCGCGGCGATAGAAAATGCGTACCGCATCCTCAAACCGGGCGGCGTGATCGGCATCGTCGATTTTTATGTAGCCCGAAAATACCCGGCGGAAGGGATGCGCAAACACCCCTGGAGTACGCGGACGTTCTGGACAACCTGGTTTGCGATGGATAATGTTTTTTTAAGTAGTGATCATCTCCCCTTTTTGCTCAGCAAATTTGAACCGATCCGTCTGGAAGAACGCCGGGGCAAGGTTCCGTTCATGCCCCTGATTCGCGCACCCCATTACATCTTTCTGGGACGTAAACCGGAAGGGCGTGAAACGGAAGGATGCAAATCGGAAAAACTGGCCGATACGGACGATTGACCTTCATCGAACCGACACAAACAGGGACACGGAAACAAATGAGGCGCTGTATCTTGACCCGGTGTGAAAGCGGTTGGTAATCTTGATCGTGTGTATCAATGAAAACTGTTTTCCCAGGGACATGCCATGTTAAGCCGTACGCTGCCGTTGAAGTCTCTGGCTGTTTTCTGTCGTTCGCTCAGTACGCTGTTGGAAACCGGAGTTTCCGCCCGTAAGGCGTTTCAAATTGCGGGGGAAAAGGGATCGCACCCTGCCCTTCGCCGGGCTGTTTACGTCATTCGGGAAGAACTCGATTCCGGTTCGGATATATCCACCGCGATGAAGGAAAGCGACGTCTTCCCCGATTTGATGGTGGAGATGGTCAGTGTGGCCGAACAGACTGGCTCGCTGCCTGAAATCCTGAAGGGGTTGGCCGAGCATTACGAAAACCTGATCCGCATGCGGAAGAATTTCTACGGTGCGATTGCCTGGCCGGTCTTTCAGTTTGTGATGGCGGTGTTTGTTATTGCGGGGCTTATCTTTCTGCTGGGCTGGATTGCCGATTTACGGGGTGGCGAACCGATCGATGTACTTGGCTGGGGGTTGACCGGAACCAGTGGAGCTTTCATCTGGCTCGGTTCAGTTTTTGGAACGCTGTTTGTTCTGTTTCTGATCTATCGATTTCTGAGAGCTTCATTAGCAGGACAGAAATATCTGGATCATCTGTTGATGAAAATCCCGGTGCTTGGCCGCTGTATGCAGTCATTTGCCATCGCCCGATTTTCCTGGGCCTATCATTTGACACAGGAAGCCGGGATGCCGGTCGACGAAAGCATTGAAGCATCGATGCGGGCAACCAACAACGGAGCCTTCATCGAGCAGGGGCCGCGTGTTATCTACTGGATCAAGCAGGGAGATACCGTAACCGAAGCGTTGCGCGAATCCCGTCTGTTTCCTGCGGACGTGATTGAAATGATCCACGTCGGCGAAACATCCGGAACCGTTCCGGAAACGCTCCATCGTCTGGGGCCACAATTCGAAGATCAGGCCAGACGCTCCCTTGCAACTCTTGCAGCGGCGCTAGGCTGGCTTGTCTGGCTGCTTGTTGCCGGCTTCATCATTTTCATCGTCTTCAGCATCATGTTCTGGTATCTCAGTATCATCCAGGAATTGCTGTAGTTCCGGAATGATTGTGATCCTGTTTACCGGGTCAGTTCATACAGAATAATTCCCGCAGCAACCGCGGCGTTGAGGGACTCGGCGGTTCCCTTCATCGGAATGGCAATTTCCGTATCGCACTGTCCGATGAGATCTGGCGAGACTCCGCTTGCTTCATTGCCGATGATGATGGCGTACCGTCGGCGCTGGGAGGAGTGTTGCGGATGGATTTCTGCAACAGGTGTTGTTGCATCGAGCGTTGCGGCGAGGATCTGATACTGGTTCCGACCAAGTTCCTCAATCGCTGAACGTAGTGATTTGATCCGGCAGATCGGTATCTGATTGACCGTTCCCACTGAACTGCGGGCAACGTGGGAAGTAATTCCGACCTGCGAATCGGTTCCCAAAACCAGCCCCTGTGCCCCCAAGGCGGCGGCACTACGGACGATCGCTCCGACATTGAATGGATCCTGCAGGCGATCCAGTACGACGATAACATCACCAGTAGCCCCGCTGCCAGTAGCAGCACTGTTTGTCGAATTCAGAATCTGCTTCAAGGGAACATACGGGAAAGGCCCCATCAGCGCGAGGATCCCCTGATGATCCTTCGCCCCGCAAAGCTGTTTCAATCGCGCAGAACTCTCCTGCCGGACAGGGATGCCATTTTTCCTTGCCATTTCCCGGCATTTTTCATGAATGGGCTGGCTGGCGTTGGTGCTGAGGACCAATTCATAAACAGGCCAACGGCTGGCATGAAGGGTTTCCCAAACGGGAATGGTTCCCCATAACCAGCTTTTCTGATGATTGGCCAGTAGCGGTTGCCCGCGAAAAGTAGCGCCCCGGGGCATCAATTCGCCTTCTTCTTTTTTCTGTCGGATTGTCGGATCATTCCTGTTCGATGGCTCATCTGTTCGACGAATATCTGTTCGATGACTATTTCGGTTTACCGGGATAGCCCTGGAGTTGCCGTTTCAGTTGAACGATCCGGTATTCAAGTTCGGAGTTATGTTTTATTTTTTCCTGGAGGCTTTTGCAGGCGTGCATGACGGTACTGTGGGAACGTCCGCCATAAAAGTGACCGATTTCCGCGTAGTTGGCCCGCATCATTTTCCTGGAAAGATACATGCCGACCTGTCTGGGAATCAGAAATTGCTGTTCGCGGGTTTCGGAACGAATCCCTTTTGCGGTAACCCGAAACTCTTTGGCAACAGCGTTGGTGATTTGTGCAAGCGACAACCGGTTCGGCGTTTCGTGCAGTTCCAGAAAGTTTTTGACAACCTCCAGGGTGATCTCGGTCTGTTCAAACTGGTGAATCGCCTCCAGTTGGAGAATGACGCCCAACAATTCGCGCGGGCTGACGGGCAGTTTTCTGGCCAACTCCAGAGCGGCGTCGGCGGGAAGCTGAAAGTTGTGGTGTTCTGCAAAGTGCTGCAACAGACTGATCCGACTCTGCTCCGAAGGAAGCGCGATCGAAGAAGTAATTCCCCCATGACATCGACTGACCAGCTTGGGAATCGCCTGTTGCATTTCTCCAATTGCGAGCTGGCTCGTCAGAATGACGCGGGTTTCATTCTGCAGCAATTCATCAAGAAGGATCACCAGTTTTTTCTGAAGCCAGGACTGGTTTTCGATGCAGTGCAGTTCTTCCAGAACAATTAAATCCAGATCCTGAATCTGTTCAAGAAGCTGGAACGTCCCGGATGATGAGGCTTCAAGATTCAGCGTTGCAAACTCGTAGAGCGGAAGCAGGCGATACTGGACACCTTCATAAGTTTCAAGAAACAGCCGAACCTGCTCAACAACAAGATGGGATTTGCCGACACCGGCCGGACCAAACAGGTAAACCAGTCGTGGTGAGAAATCGGGATCGGTCCCCAGAAGCCTTTCCAGTGCCGCCTGGGCAAAATGGTTTTCCGGCAGGCTTAACAGGGAGTGCTCGAATTGTGCACTCATGGTTCTGTATGATTAATGGTTAAATCTTTACGTTTGGCGTCACGGGCTCTGTTGCCGCACATCAGGAAAGGATATCCAGTATAAACGCACGATATTGAAATCTGCCTCCGGGGACAATCCAATACTCCTTTCAATCCAGCAGTTCGGGAAGTTGTTCTTTCAAATCCTCGATCGATGTCGAGTTGCTGACCACCTTTCCCTGTTGGTCGACGAGAAACATGGTCGGCACGGAAATGATGCCAAAATCGATCGCAGCCCGGCCCTCCAGTCCTCCCGGTTCTGCCAGATGTCGCCAGTTATTGCCGTGCTGGGCGATGTAAGGAGCGATGCCCGCTTTTTGGGTATCGAGGTTGACGCCGATAATCTCAAAGCCCTTTGCCCGATATTTGTCGTACAGGGCTTTCAGTTGTGGCAGGTCTTCCGTACATGGTTGGCACCAGGTAGCCCAGAAAATGACAAGAACCGCTTTGCCCCGGTAACTGGCCACATCAAGGGGCTTGCCGTCGAGACCGGTTCCTTTCAACTGGAATGATTTGCCGACCATATTGAGCCGTTTCAGCGCTCCCCGGGCTCTTTTACCTGCATCGGTAGCAGGATGATTGGCCAAAAGGTTTTCATACCACTTTTTTGCCTTCTCGACCTCTCCGGAGAACTCTTCGAATATCGCCAATTGCAGTAACGCATCTGCCGAATCTTTTGCCTTGGGGTAAGTGGTAACGAATGTTCTCAACTGTTCCACCCACCATTTCTGTAACTCCGCACTTTTGGTGCTATCGGCGGCGGAATCCTGCAAGCGGAGACTGTAATCGGCCAGTAATCTTCTATAGGTAACATAGGGGATCAAATCGGAATCCGGGCGTTGTTTTTTCAAGTCTGCCTCGATGGACGCCAACTGACCGGCTCCTACTCTGTATTTTCCCGTTTGAACCGCGGCGGCCAGACCGTCAATCATTTGTGTCAGCCATTGCGTCCGTTCCTGTTCCGTTTTTGAAGTGGCCAGCAACCCCCGCAGAACCTCGACTCGTTTGCTGTTGTATCGGGCCAATTCCTCTGCAGAAGATTGGGGAGTCGGTGCCTTCGCGTCGAGTTGTTGCAATTCGGTCAGCAGCTTGCGGGTTTCCGGGCTGACTTCCGATTCCGTCGTCATTGCCGTTCTGCTCGATGCCAGCTTCGGTTGCATCAACACTCCCCCATCGCTGACCTGCAATGTATCCCCCTCAATTGGTGTCGGGACT
>JALWSL010000205.1:3115-7434 GCA_027080405.1 Planctomycetaceae bacterium | reverse complement strand
CCCGTTGGCCGAACAGCCGATTGCCATCAGGAAGAAAACGAAACACCGTTACCTGATGCAGCGACTGCTCGATGCGATTGAATCGGCCCAGTCGAAAGAAAAGTTTGAATCACACGGCTTCCGCTGGCGAGTTGGAGTCGCAACACCATGAACGCCAGCACGTCGGACGATTTGCCAGCATCGGGGCAACCGCCGAAAGAATTTCGGATCGGGTCGGATGTCCCCTTCTATCTCTGTTTTGGAATTCTGGGCAGCGTCTATATCTTTTTAATCGTCGCGATGCTGATTGCAGAGGCGACCTACACAACGCCCGGTCATCTTCTGAATGTGCTCAGCAGCCCCGCGATCCGTTATTCGATTCGGCTCAGTCTGATTTCATGTGGTGTGACGACAATCCTTTCGTTGTGGGTTGCGGTGCCGATCGGCTACTTGATGTCGCGATTTGACTTTCGTGGCAAATATCTGATCGATGCCATTCTCGATATCCCGATCGTACTCCCGCCTTTGGTGATCGGGCTTTGCCTGCTGATTCTGTTTCAGGTCAATCTGTATGATGGCATGACGTTGGAAGAACTGATCAACAGGGGGACTCTTTATCTGTTCGGGCGCGAAATCGGGGTGACTTACGAAATCCCGGCCGTCATTCTGTCACAGTTCATGGTTGCCAGTGCGTTCGCTGTCCGCACAATGCGAATCACATTCGATCAGATCAACCCGCGCTACGAACAGGTGGCATTGACTTTGGGGTGCAGACGCTCACAGGCGTTTTGGCAGGTTGTATTTCCGCAATCCCGTCGCGGGCTGGTTGCAGCCGGGACGTTGGCCTGGGCGCGTTCGTTGGGAGAATTCGGGCCGATCCTCATTTTTGCGGGAGCGACCCGCTTCAAAACGGAAGTTTTGCCGACCACCGTGTTTCTGGAACTGACCGTCGGGAATGTTGAAGGAGCCGTCGCCGCTTCGCTGATTATGGTCATCGCGGCGGTGATTGTGTTGATCATCGCCAGATACAGCGGCCTGTCACGATCAGCCCTTTAGGGACATCAGATAGAGACATCAGCATTTGCGTTTTGTAGGTTTGTCCTTTGCAGAAAAAGATTCCATGATTTCCGTCAAGCAACTCAGTATTCAAATCGGGAACTTCTCGTTGAGCAACATCGGCTTCGAGATCCCAACGGGAGAATACGCGGTGTTGATGGGGAAAACCGGCAGTGGAAAAACAACATTGATGGAATCCGTTTGCGGTCTCAAGGCGATTCAATCGGGCAGAATTCTGTTGATGGGGGTCGATGTCACGAACAAAAAACCGGCGGAACGGGGCATCGGCTATGTGCCGCAGGATGGCGCGCTGTTCACGACGATGAACGTGCGGGATCATCTTGCGTTTGCCTTGAAGTTGCGAAAGTGGCCTGCCGGGCAGATTGAAAAACGGATCAGGGAACTGGCCGAGTTGTTGGGCATTGCTTATTTGCTGGAGCGATTCCCACACGGTCTTTCCGGCGGTGAACGTCAGCGGGTTGCCCTGGGTCGTGCATTGTCCTATCGCCCCGGCATCCTTTGTATGGACGAACCGCTCAGCGCCCTGGATGAAGATTCCCGCGAGGAGATGTGTGATCTACTCAAAACCGTTCAGGCACACACCGGCGTGACCGTTTTGCACGTCACTCATAGTAAAACCGAAGCGACTCAACTGGCAGATCGTGTCCTTCTCCTGAGTAATAATGAAGTGGTCGCCAGAAATCCTGCAGAAATTGCCGGGGATGGCTGAGACGGCAACACCAGTTCCTTGCGGGATGTTTGGTACTCCATCGGACAATCGGAAGCGGGCAGGCACTGCTGTTCACGGGTACGGGCCTCTCCTTTTTATCTCGGGCATCAAAGCAACTTGAAGTCAGGCATTAACGCAACCTGCCTGTCCAGTCTGTCAGGGTGCATTGGACGGAAAGTTCGCGTTCATTGCGTAACAGATTGATCGTCACTTCATCTCCCGAAGCGCACTCCCCGATGAGATCGACAAGTTGCTCGAACGACGAAACTTTTTTCGAGTTGAAAGACGTGATGATATCCCCAATCCGGAGCCCGGCCATCTCTGCAGGCTTTCCAGGATCAATAAAGGTGACTTCACAGCCCCGCGGATGGGCTTTTCCCGCGATACCCAGGTAAGCAACACCACGATAGCCGATTTCCAGAGACCGATAGCTGTTGCGTATTCGGTGAATGAACGCCGGCTTGATGTTTTGACAACTGACGATCTGCAACCGTCTCAGTTGCGGACAATGCGAGATCAGCTGCAGGATGGCCTGCTGGGAAACATCAGCATGACTGATGGTAACGAATTCCAAATTCGGCCAGTGTGAAATCGCCTGCAGATCCGCATCGGCAACCGGACACTGAAAAAACTCGACTCCCAGGACTTTCTCATGCAACCGGAATGCAGGCTGATCGCCGATAAGTTTTTCAATCGGATCGGGTGTTTCAAATACGGTAACAACCTGTGCCCCGCGTTTGCGCAACGCGGCAATGTGACTGCGATGGAGAATTTCGGGAGTGGCGATCGAGAACGCAATCAGGCAGAAGCTGACCAGCAAGACAAACGCGATGGCGAAATTCGAATATCTCCTTTTCCGCCGGGCCTGCGCCTGGTGGTCACCTTCTGGCAGAGAAGTTTCGTTCGGTTTCTGGTCAGTCATCGAATCCAATGCCTGCAAACTTGCTTGAAGTCGTCACGTCTCGGTCACTTCCGATGATAAACAGGGGGCTTCCAGTTTTTGGGCAATTTTCCTTGCGGTCGCACTCCCAAAGAACCTTCGGGAATCGGGTGATCTTCCGCCCTTTCCAGGGGAAGATGATCGGGAAGATGTCTGATTTTGAAGTTTCTGAACTGGATTTTCATGGCAGGGCCGACATGAACCTGCACGGCGAGCACTCCTTCCAGGTTTCGCCCTTTTTCATCCAGATCGATCAGGTCAGCCGTTTTGTGGCCGTCGATCCAGTGCTGATGATGATTTCCCCGTACGAGGACACGGTAGTGATGCCAGGTGTCGGGAGCAAAAGTTTTCACGGGCATCTTTCCAATCACCCAGGGCTGACCGTTCGTATCGACAATCACCTTTTCGCCGGTGTGGGAGAGGATGCGTCGCCCTCTTTCTTCGTAAAGCATGCCGTTATAATTCGGATTGTTCGCAACGATATCACATTGATAACCGGAAACAACGTCCAATCCGATATCCGGTCTGGACGTGCCTCGGTATTGAATCCCGCTGTTCCCCCCGGCACTCACTTTGACTTCCACGCGCAGATCGAAGTTGCGAATGGTCGAATGTTTCCAGGTGAGGAAATGATTTTTCTTTAGAGTCCCATCGGTGATACCGGTAATTGCACCATCTTTCACCGACCAGAATCTGGGATCGCCACTCCACTGCCGTAACGTCTTGCCGTCGAACAGGCTGACAAACCCGTCCTTTCCAATTCTGGCGCTCACCTCAGCCGCGGCGACGGGATAGGGAACGGTCGATTCAGTAAATGTTCCCTGCTTCAATGGAGCGAGCGGGCCACCCAACTCGTCAACTCTTTTCTTTGTCCGTGATCGCATTTCCTGAAGAACTTCCGCATAGTCCGGGTTGTCGGCCAGATTGACCAGTTCGTCGGGATCGTTTTTCAAGTCGTGCAGGAATTCGTAATTGCCGTGATCGAAGTAGCGGACGTATTTGAATTGCCCCTTGCGTATTCCTTCGAACGCGGGGATGCGGTTTCGTACTGCAAAATGTTCGTGGAAACTCTGCTCCCGCCAGCAATCCGGTTTTTTCCTTGCGACGATCGGCTGCAGACTGTTTCCCTGATATTTGGAGGGGATTTCGACGCCTGCCCAATCAAGAAAAGTGGCGGGAAGATCCAGATTCAGCGCGAGCGCCTCGCTGATTTTCCCCTGTTGACCGGAAGGAACCCGGGGGTCGGCAATAATCAACGGAACTTTCAGTGCCTGTTCGTAGTGGGACCATTTGCCCGCCAGACCGCGGTTAGCCATGTAGTACCCGTTGTCGGCCGAGTAAACAATAATCGTGTTATCGGCCAGCCCCGCTTTTTTCAAAGCCCGCATGAATCGCCCGATTGCCTGATCGATGCCGCTGACCATGCGGTAATAGGCCTGCATGTTCGTTTGGTATTTTTGCTCGGTATTCCATCGCCAGAAGTAGCGTTCACGGTTGATCGTCGTTTTCAGGAAGTCGGGTTGTTCATCGAAAATCGCAAGTTGGTGGAGTCGGGGTGGGGCGATCAGGATATTCTCGTACATTCCATCGACAGCGCGCGGCCAAGGAAAATGT
>JALWSL010000205.1:0-3105 GCA_027080405.1 Planctomycetaceae bacterium | reverse complement strand
CCGTCGGTCGCTGTCTTCCGCATGACAAGCATTGAACCACAGATTCAAGGCAAACGGCTTCCCTTTCGGCTGGGTTCTGATGAATTCAATTCCTCGGTCGATAATCAATTCGGTTTCGTGCCTCAAACTGCCGTCGGGCTGTCTTTTGTAGTACGGGTTCCGGCTGATCGCTTCAAATTCATCGAAGTGGTCTTCTCTTTTGAAGCCCCTGGGCATTTTGGCGTGCCACTTCCCAAAAAATCCCGTACGGTATCCGTGTTGGCGAAGGAGATCGCTGTAAAGCGTTCTGACCGCATCGGGACGGGCCAATTCGGGATTGGTGGGTGTGCCGTAACTGCGACCGGTCAATCCGGTAAGAATGGTGGTACGACTGACCCAGCAGATCGCCTGAGACACATACGCTTTTTGAAAACGCGTTCCCCGTGCTGCAATCGCATCGATGTTCGGCGTTTGAATGACATCGTTCCCGTAACAGCCGAGTGTGCTGGTCGTTTGATCGTCGGCAAAGAAAAAAACGATATTCGGCCGCTCTTCGGCTGTGGCCAGATTGACGGAAACAAACAGCACTGACAGGACAAACAGTATTTTTTTCATGATAAACCGGTGCATTTCAAATGGTCGAATGAATGAGCCAAAAATGATTCAGCCAACAGGCGGATTGCGCGATCTCCCGTTCAAATTGAATGCGAAAAATCGGCTACCAACAGCTTCACAATTCTGTTCGATTCACTCTAACCCAACGATCATGAAATGGCTACCCTCGTCATCGGCCCCTCATCATCAAAAGAAAAAAATCGCGCTGTGTGGTTTTCATACCCGACGACTTCATGAAAGGGCAACAGTCTGGTCGGGCGGTCTGCCCGATCATAGTGGCGTTTCAGCTTTTATCGCTTTTCGGGCTTGATGATATTTCGATCTTCGTGCTGTTTCAGACTTCATTCCGTTTCAGAACACGGTGTTTCGCATCACTGGACGACCCCTTCAGTGATCGACATGAAGGCATCTTCGAGGCTCTCCGATTTTCCCGAGAATTCCAGCACGGGGAACTGTTGATCGATCATTCGTTTGAGCAGTTCCACCTGTTGAGCTTTATCGCCACTGAATTCAAAAGTAATCTGCTCTATTGCCGGGGAAACGTGTGAGACGAACGGTTGTTCGAGCAGCCACTTCTCAAGTTCCTCCACTTTGGAAAGTACCGAGACAATGAGGGTTTCAGCCGTTGTTTGTGTTCCTTCCTTTTGGGGCTTGAAGTTTCTGAGTTCCTCGATGGTGCCGTGCATCAGAATTTTACCGGCTTCGATGATGGCAGCCGAGTCGCAGATTTCCCCCAGTTCGGTCAGAATATGCGAGCTGATCAAAACGGTTTTGTTCAATTCGGTAGCGAGCAGATGGATCAACTCACGCAGTTCCACACGGGCACGCGGGTCGAGACCGGCTGCGGGTTCATCAAGAATCAAAACCTGCGGGTCGTGGATGAGCGTTCGTCCCAGGCCCAGCCGCTGCGACATTCCCTTGGAAAGTGTGTTGATCGGCTTGTGCGCCAGTTTTCTCAACTCGGTAAAAACAAGAACCCGTTCGATCGCATCACGTCGCTGGTCCCCCTTGAAACCATAGGCACGAGCATAGAAATCGAGATATTCGATCACGTCCATATTGTTGTATTTACCGAAACTGTCAGGCATGAAGCCGAGTTTCTTTCGTGCCTGCTCCGGATCATCCACAACAGAGTATCCACAGATGAAGGCATCGCCAGCGGTAGGCAAATCGAGCGAAGCGAGAATCCGCATCGTTGTGGTTTTTCCTGCCCCGTTTGGCCCGATAAATCCCATGACCTGACCGGCATACGCCTTGAAGCTGACATTATCAACCGCTTTGAGTTTCCCGAAGAAACGATGCAAATTTCTGATTTCCAACGTCGGCTGTTCGTCGGCAGGATCAGTCTGGACAGCGTCTTTTCCCGGCTTCGGAACATCAACCAGACTCCCCTGATCGACATCGGCATCAGTAGCGGCACGAGCAGCGGCAGCGGCGTCAGTAGCGGCAGCGGTGGCGGCGGCATCTTGAACGCCACCTGAAGCGCTATTTGAAGCACCACTTGGAACATCGTGTTCAGAACCGGGCTCCGGAGATGATGAGGGGGATGAATCGGTCATGAGAGTCTATTCAACTATTGCATTTCAATGATTACATTCAGTAATGAAAAACAGTCTGTACAGAAATCGGATCGTGAAAAAACGGCACAGCGGCCAAAACGCTGCTGTTTCAGAAGTAACCATACAGTAAATGAATCGGCACGTTTTCTTTTGCGTTTTTCAGGCCGAGATCCAGACTGGGGGCCTGATCCAATATCGCGAAGTAGGAACCGGGTTTCATCGAATCCAGTTTTTTCGCCGTGGCTGCAGCATGGGCCGGCAATGCCTGTTCCTGCAGGCTTTTCCTGTAATCGGCCGTGATCGTGTCGCCATACCCATAGGTATGCACTGCTGATGTGGAAAAGGTACTTTCAGTCGCTCCCATCGGGAGAGCCATGGCGTGCTCGGTGACGAAATCCTGAATTTCCTGCCGATGTTTATCCGTCACCGGTTCCAGTTTTGCAACGGCTCCCGCTGCCAAATCTCTGGCGATCCATTTTTTGCCGGAAGGATCGACGAGGTAAAGCATTCGTATGTTCCACTCCAACCCGTTGGAAACCTTCGGCACATCGCCGTCGGTTGATTGCAATTCGATACGGCCACGCTGTTCCCGCTGAGAGACCGTCAGGAACTGGGTACGGGTTCGCGAACGCAGCCAACCGTTTTTCATATGCTGTTTTTCACTCCAGTCGAGTTGGGCGGACTCAAATGCCTCGTCGGTTGGCCAGATCGGATAGACAGCAGTAGTCGGTTCGAACTGTAACCCGCCACGCGGAGCCATCCCCGCATAATAGGCGAGCCGGGTGATACTCGTGGCGTGATTCTGTTTTTGGTCTACAAAAGTGATACTGCGAACACGGGACTTGACGGAAAAACCGTGCGCGATTGTCGAATAGCCCAACAATAAAAGACTGCTACCGAACGCAATGACCGGAACAGTAATCAGCAGCATCGCCAGTTGTCGCTTTTTCAG
>JALWSL010000204.1 GCA_027080405.1 Planctomycetaceae bacterium | reverse complement strand
AAACCGTTTGGAGGGGACTCGCTTTGCAGGTCCTGGCAGGTCGTGTTCCCAGTGAGCAGAATCTGCACGAGATTCTCACCTGTCCCGATGAGGAGATTCTGTCCCTTCTCGATGCAGCCTACCAGATTCGCAAAGCCCATTTTGGTAATCGGGTTCAGTTGTATTATCTGAAAAACGCCAAAAGTGGTCTTTGCCCGGAGGATTGCGGCTACTGTTCGCAATCGAAAGTCTCTGAAGCTCCGATCGAAAAGTACGTCTGGCTCAACGAGGAAAAGTTGTTTGCCGGGGCGAAACAGGCGGCGGAAAATCAGGCGAAAACCTACTGTATTGTTGCCAGCGGCCGCGGCCCTACGGATCGGGAAATCGAGCACGTGGTCAAAGTGGTCAAACGGATCAAAAAGGAACTGGGGCTGCATATCTGCTGCTGTTTGGGTTTGCTGAAACAGGAACAGGCGAGAACGCTGGCGGAAGCGGGGGTTGATCGTATCAATCACAACTTGAATACATCCCGTGACTATTACGAGACGATCTGTACCACTCATACGTATCAGGATCGGCTCGATACCCTGCGGGTTGCTTCAGATGCCGGGATGCAGTTATGCAGTGGAATCATCGTCGGGATGGGAGAAACCGATGCCGATCTGGTCAGTGTCGCGATGGAATTGAGTCAATTGAATGTCAAATCGATCCCGGTCAATTTTCTCACTTCAATTGAGGGAACCCCGTTGGAGAAGGTGGAGGAGTTGACCCCACTACGGTGTTTGAAGGCACTTTGTCTGTTTCGTTTTATGCACCCGGCGACGGAAATCCGGATTGCAGGCGGACGCGAAGTCCACTTGCGTTCGATGCAGGCCATGGGGCTGTATCCTGCCAATTCGATTTTTGTCAGCGACTATCTCACTACAACGGGACAGTCACCACACGAAGATGTCGAGATGATTAAAGACCTTGGCTTTGAAATTGTCGTCCAGGGAGCCGAATCGGCCGGTTAGTCGCCTTGTTGCCGAGTGGGCGAAGTCGTCGTTGTTGAGGTTGCGTCCCCGTTCCTGTTGGCATCGGTTTTCTGTCGTCGTGTGGAGGGAGTGCCGGAACTGTCGGGATTTCAGATAATTCTTCCAATTTTTGTAATCAAGAGGGAAACCAATGAAAGCGATGTTGCTCTCGCAGTATCAGCAGCTGGAAATCACCGAGATGCCCAGGCCTGAAATTGGCCCGCACGATGTACTCATTTCTGTTCGGGCATGTGGGATATGTGGCAGTGATGTGCACGGTTACGATGGTTCCACGGGCCGCCGTGTTCCCCCGATTGTGATGGGACATGAAGCGGCTGGTGTGATCGCTGAAACCGGTTCGCAGGTAACCGGTTTTGCGGTGAATGACCGGGTGACGTTCGATTCGACGGTTTCCTGCGGTTCCTGTTTTCATTGCAGGCGGGGAGAGATCAATCTTTGTGACCATCGAAAAGTTCTTGGTGTTTCGTGTGGTGAATACCGCCAGCACGGAGCGTTTGCCGAGTTTGTCGTTGTGCCGGAAAATATCGTTTATGCTCTTCCGGATTCCTTTCCTTTCGAGCATGCCGCGATGATCGAAGCGGTTTCCATTGCCGTCCATGCGGCTAATCGTACCCCGATTTCGTTGGGTGATTCCTGCGTCGTAGTAGGAACAGGAATGATCGGCCTGCTTGTCGTTCAGGCAATGAAGCGGGCTGGATGCAGCAAGGTGATAGCAGTCGATCTCGATTCGGAGAAACTGGAATTGGCGATCAAATTGGGAGCCACAAATACCATTCACGCTACAGAGCAGGACGTTGTTTCAGAAGTGAAGAAGCTGACATCGGGGCGGGGAGCCGATGTCGCCGTGGAAGTCGTTGGGGCGACAAAAACAATTCAGACAGCGATTGAATCTGTCCGTAAGGGAGGGAACATTACGCTGGTGGGCAATCTGTCGCCGCAAGTCGAGTTGCCTCTGCAAAGCGTAGTTACTCGCGAGTTGACATTGAACGGCTCTTGTGCCTCTCGCGGGGAATATCCCCAGTGCATCGAATTGATGGATCGGGGCGAGATCCAGGTTGAACCGCTCATTTCCCTCGAAGCCCCTCTGGAGGAAGGCCCCGCATTGTTTGAACGGCTTTATCACGGAGAGCCGGGGTTGATGAAAGTCATTTTGCAGCCGTAACCGTAATTCAGGGAAGCGGTGCGGTCCGGTTCATTGGGCAGCCAGGGACATGACCGCTTCTTCTTCGATTTGGTCTTTCAGAAGTTCTCCGGTAATTTTCCCTTCGTGCATGACAAGCACACGGTCGGAAATGCCGATGATCTCCTCCATTTCGCTGCTGGCAAACAGAATCGAGACACCTTGCGAGGCGAGTTGATCGATTAGATGATAGATTTCTTCTTTCGCACCGATATCAATGCCCCGTGTCGGTTCGTCGAGCAGCAGCACGGATGGGTTCATCGCCAGCCATTTCGCCAACACGACTTTTTGCTGATTGCCTCCTGAAAGCAGTCCCACAATCTGGTTGGAACCTGAGCAGCGAATGTTGAGAGACTTCGAGAACTTTTCGAAAATTTCCTTTTCATCCTGAAAGTTGATAAACGCGTTCCATTTGGCTCGGAAAGGAAGACTGGCAAGCGACGCGTTTTCCTTGACGCTCATTTCCAGAATCAGCCCTTCCGACTTGCGATCTTCCGGCACCAGGCCCATTCCGGCACGAATCGATTCTTTTGAGGTTGCGGGCGGAAGCAGTTTTCCATCGAGATGAACCGTTCCCGCCAGACGATGGTCGATACCGAAAATGGCGCGAAGCAGTTCACTTCTTCCGGCCCCCACCAGGCCGGCAATTCCCACAATTTCCCCTTTCAGAATACGGAAACTGTTGGCGTGCCGGGGCCAGGCGGTTGTTTTCAGGTTATCGACCTGCAGGGCGATCCCACCCGGTTTGTGGGGGTTGCGCTGATAAAAGCGGGAAACATCCCGCCCCACCATTAACGAGACCATTGCCTGATGGGAGATTTCGTCACGTCGCAGGCTGCCTGCATTTTTTCCATCACGCAGCACCGAGACACGATCAGCGATTTCTTCAACCTCTTTCAGGCGATGGGAAATATAGACAATGCTGACTCCCTGCCGACGCAGTTGACCGATGACACCCATCAACGTCGCCGTTTCTTTCTGCGAAAGGGACGATGTCGGTTCATCCATGATGAGAACCCTGGCGTTGATCGAAAGAGCTTTGGCAATTTCCACCAGTTGCTGTTGGCCGATGGGGAGATCGCGCACGAGCATTTTCGGTGACAGATTCAAACCGACCTGTTGCAAAAACTTTTTCGATTCCCGTTCGACAGTAGCGCGATCGATCCAGCCCAGACGATTCGGTTCACGACCGAGAAAAATATTGGCTGCGATATCAAGATTATCCGAAAGGTTCAATTCCTGATGGATCAGGGCAACACCGGCATCAAGGGCGTCTTCGACAGATTGAAAGCGGACAGGAGTGCCTTCAAGGAACAATTGCCCGAGATCGGGACTCTGGACTCCTGCCAGAATTTTCATCAGCGTGCTTTTTCCTGCCCCGTTCTCTCCAACGACCGCCAGGACTTCGCCCGGGAAAACCTCCAGAGAAACATTGTCCAGCGCGACCACACCAGGAAAACGCTTGCTGATTGCCTGGGCATGCAAGCGGAGCGGTGGGGAAACTGTTTGCGTTGGTGAATCTTGCTTGGTGTGCACGGCAGGTTCCGTTCCAGTTCATTGTTGACGATTTTTCGACCGTTGCAGGGCTGTCTGTGGAAAATCTTAACCGATCAGGAGAGCCGTTTCCATGTTGTAAATGATCAGGATCGCGACGCGCGGATATCAAATGATGCTCTGTCTGTTCGAGTGACGTGTTCGGATGATTGAAAAATGCTGCATCGGTTATGTTCGGCAATATTACAAATAATATCCGTTTATTGAGGGGAATTTCCGGTTCACTTCTGTTCTAATGATGTCGATCCCTTTTCCGGATCCATCTACGAGGGTTGCCTCAATCAGGGAGTGTCGCTTATTCGCGCATCACATGCGGAGGAATAGAATGTCATCGGCCATCAGAAAGTCTTGTTCTTTTCTCTTCACACTGTTCATTTTGTGTGCTGCTTTGCCTCGGCTTGTTGGAGCCGAAGCAAAAAAGGAACAGCCAAAAAAGAACACGCGTCATCATGTCTTATGGATGATGGATGCAGATGGCGGCAATTTGAAGGCGTTATTCACCTCGCCCAAGTACACGTCGTTGGGCTCTCCCGCGTTTTCTCCTGATGGGAGTAAAATTGCGATGGATGGATGGGAGTCTCAAAACGGCAAGAATGGGCGTGATGCTCATATTCTCGTCATTGATGCAGACGGAACCAACATGAGAGACCTGGGAAACGGTGCGATGCCAAGTTGGTCGGCTGACGGTAAACGCTTCGCTTTCAGTTGTTACTCACCTTACGGCGTTTGGATGATGAATGCCGATGGAACCGCTCGGGAGGAAATTCAAAAGGGCGGCTGGGGGGCTCAATGGTCTCCCAATGGGCAGATGATCGTCTTTTCCACTTATTTGACCGGGCCGAATTTGATGATCTACGATCCGCAGGAGGAAACATATCGATACATTTTCCCTGAGGGAGAAGTGCTCTTTTCCCGATTCTATTGGAATAGCTGCTGGTCGCCCGACAGTAAATCGATTTGTATCAAAGCGATGACAAAACAGAATAAAATGCAACTGATTACTGTTGATGTTGATCGGGGGCTTAAAGGAATCAAGGTGCAATATAGTGATGGGAAGAAACACCCTGCAGAGGATAACTCCTGGCATCCGGGTGGCAAGTTCATTTTGACGACCATTTTTTCGCCTCAGGACGATACCAAGCAGTTTTACTGGATCGATCCGACGCAAAAACAGAAGCCTCACCCCTGGAAACCGGGCCAGAAAATTGAATGGCCACGCGATGTTTGCTGGTCTCCGGATGGAAAGAGACTTGTCTTTACCACGCCGGAAGATTGATCACGTGCCACAAAAAAAGAGCCACTGGTCATTGAACCAATGGCTCTTGTACTGTTCAGAACTCTTGCTGAATTCTGTCGCGATTAGTAGGCGTATCGTTCTGCAACCGGTTGATCGCAAGTGATGTCGCATTGATTGTTATCGCAATCATCGCCAATATCACTGAATGCAGAACCGCGTGAAAACGACTTGACAGCCCGTCCGCTGGATTTCTTGGCTGAAAATCCCGAGTACATATAGCTCTGGTTGACGCTACCGATGGCGTCACCAACGTCGTTCAATTCCTGTACGACAGCGTGTTGGACTTCACTCAGTCCGACAATCAGGCCGAGAACAAGCAGAGTTGAAATCAGCACCAATTCGGCTGAAACAACAAACCCAGCCTCGTCGTTAAACAAATTTTTTAACATTTTTCTGTTCCTTAAGTTCAGTGTTGAGAGGAGGTCAAAAGAAATGACCCTTGACATGTTTTTCGGGAAATGGGTGCTCCGTCTGAAAGCTCCCTTTCCTGTTGCCGCGATCGCAGACATTTCCGATGGCCCACGGAAATGAACTCCAGCGTGACGACCTCCTGACGATTACTCCTGCAATCTCCGTCATCTGGAATAGGCCCATTGAATCTGCGCGAATAGGCAGAAGCAAGAACGAGTTTGGCATATTCTGGCGAGAAGCGGCAACAAACAGGGAAACATGGCGGGTCGTCCGGATTATGCAGGCAGGGATGCATTTAACGGTTCTGTGGGGGGAAAGCATGCTGAAGGGGGAGTATAAACGGTAAAATGCGCAGCCATCTGGTGGGAAATCCGCTGATTAAACTTTACAGCGGGGCATTGGGTGCGAAAGTGTTCCTCTACCGATTGGCATGCAAAGAAGAATTTCTTTTTTAATTTGCATCTTTCAGTTTTTGTGCCACGTCGATCGCGAAGTACGTCAGGATTCCGTCTGCTCCGGCTCGTTTGAAGGCGAGTAGAGATTCCAACATTACCTTTTCACGATCGAGCCACCCTCTTTCGGCGGCAGCCATCAGCATTGAGTATTCGCCGCTGACCTGGTAGGCAAAAACAGGAACGCCAAAAGACTCCTTGATATTGCGAACGATATCCAGATAGGGCATGCCCGGTTTAATCATGACCATGTCGGCTCCCTCTTCCAGATCGAAGGCGACTTCGCGGTACGCTTCCAGTGAGTTGGCAGGGTTCATCTGATAGGTTCGTTTGTCCCCGCTTCCCAAATTGGCTGATGAACCAACGGCGTCCCGAAACGGCCCATAAAAAGCAGATGCATATTTTGCCGCATAAGAGAGGATTTGCACATGCTGGAAGCCGGATAGATCAAGAGCCTCCCGTATCTCTCCAATTCGGCCATCCATCATGTCCGATGGGGCTATCACGTCGCACCCGGCTTGTGCCTGCACAACGGCTTGCTGGGCAAGAACTTCTACCGATTCATCGTTGACAACTTTCCCATCGATCAACAGACCATCCTGTCCATGCGAGGTGTAGGGATCGAGAGCGACATCACAGATAATGCCGATTTCAATGCCTGCCTTTTTGATGGCACGAACCGCTCTGCAGATCAGGTTCTCAGGGTTGAGTGCTTCTTCCCCGCCAGGCGTTTTCAACTCCGCCGGTGTTGCCGGGAACAGCGCAACAGCTGGAACGCCAAGCTCTGCAGCCAGTTTGATCTGTTCGGTCAGACGGTCGATCGAATAGCGAAAAACACCGGGCATCGATTCAATTTCTGTTTTCGTCTGTTCGCCTTCGCAGACGAAAACAGGCCAAATCAGGTCATCCACGGAAAGTCGATTCTCGGCGACCAGTCTGCGCGACCAATCCGAGAACCGATTTTGACGCAGACGCGTCCCCGGATATCCGCCGAGAATATGATCGGGTGAGGTCATCTTTAATCCATTCCCACTTTTCCAGTCCGGCCAAATCCAGCTCGGTCAAACCAGAGAAAAAAGCTCCGTCTTCGATTCTCCATTTTGGAGCTGAACAATCAAAGCGGCGAGTAATCAGAAGTGAAAAGCAAACCCAAATTCCAGTCAGCACCGTATACCTGTTAGCAGGGAGGTGCCAAAGAGACTGGCTTCCTACTTCCCGGCAACAACAGTCGCACCTGCAAAGCCGGCTTCTTCAAGAGCCTTGGTCGCCGTGTCCCAGTCGAAATCACCGTCGAATTCAAGAATAATTCTTGGGTCGTCGATTTTGTCTTCTGCTTTCTGTTTGACCAATTCGATTTTTTTTATGCCTCCCAAATCTGTTAATGTCTCTTCAACTTTCGGGTAGCAATAAAACGGACAGTGCATCTCCGGAACCTTCACCGTAATGGTGTCGCCTGAATGAAAAGAGATGCCTGTTGCCGCCGGTGCTTGCGATGCATCCGGGGTGGAAGCGGTTGTTGAACCGGCC
>JALWSL010000203.1 GCA_027080405.1 Planctomycetaceae bacterium | reverse complement strand
ATCGCGAGCAGTTCTTCCGGCCTGTTGATGACACGCATGCAACAGGTGCTTGAACATCCACAGCGTTCACTAATTGCCCACCCATTCAATCCGCCGCACATAATCCCGCTTGTCGAACTTGTGCCGGGCCGGCAGACAAGCCGGCAAACAATGGAAACAGTCAGCGCTTTCTTTCGACAACTTGGCAAGCAGCCTGTATCGCTGAAAAAGGAAGTCCCTGGACATATCGCCAATCGACTTGCTGCCTCACTCTGGCGGGAGGCTCTCTCGCTTCTCGATGAGGGCGTTGCTAGCCTGACAGACATTGACACCGCTCTTTGCAGCGGTCCCGGTTTACGCTGGGCGTTGATGGGACAGCACCTCATCTATGATCTGGGCGGAGGTGAGGACGGTTACGCCAACTTCATCGAAACGATTGGTGACTCCTTCAGTGCCTATTGGGAGCAGATGCAGGATTGGTCGCAAATTCCAGCTTCCGCAAAAAAGAAAGCGGTAGAAGGAACCGCCCCCTATTTCGAAGAAAGAACACGCGAGCAGTGGGTCGCCTGGCGAGACGAAAAACTCATCAAAATCCTTCAGATTCTGGAAGAATAGACACATGCAGAAACTGCAACCCAAAACGGTATTGATAACAGGAGCCGCCAGCGGGATTGGGGCGGAGCTTGCCCGATCTTTTTTTGAAGCCGGTTGTCAACTCGTCCTCACTGATATCAACGAGCCGACATCCCTGGCCAACCCGTTGTTTTCGAGCCGGAATGTCTGCTTCATCAGGTCGGATTTGGCAGAAGAGGTCTCATGCAGGAAAATTGTTGAACAGGGGATCGCCCGGTTCGGCGCTATTGATATTCTCCTCAACAACGCAGGATTTCAGCACGTCTGTCCTGTTGAATCTTTTCCCGAGGAAATCTGGAACAGAATGATGGCTGTTATGCTGACCGCTCCCTTTCTTCTGACCAAACATGTTTGGCCCGGCATGAAAAAAAACGGCTGGGGACGTATCATCAACATCGGCTCGATCCACTCGAAAGTCGCTTCACTGAATAAGGTCGGTTATATTTCCGCCAAACACGGACTGATCGGTCTGACAAAGACGGCAGCTCTGGAAGGGGGCCCATTGGGGATTACCGTCAACGCAATTTGTCCCGCCTATGTACGAACGCCACTGGTTGAAAACCAAATCGAAGCCCAGGCCCAAACGTTGGGGATCAGCAAGCAGGCTGTCGAAAGTGAGGTGCTACTGAAAACCGCAGTAACCGGCCGGTTGATCGAACCAGGCGAAATATCGAGCCTTGTCCTTTACCTCTGTTCGGAAAATGCCAGATCAGTTACCGGTGCCAGCTGGGAAATCGACTGTGGATGGACTGCCCAATAATCACCGCAGCTCACGAGCTGAATAATCGATGGCCAAAACGTTCGAATTCGTTCAGGACGTGTTCAAGCCGGTCGCGAATCGCCTTGCAGGTGAATTCATCGAGTGGTTTTCCTTCAAGGGATGTTACGTAAAAAACATCCACAACCTGATCAACATGCGTGGTAATGCGAGCCAGCGTGACTGAAAGATCCAAATCGTACAATGCCTTGGAGAGTGTGAATAACAGGCCCGGCAGGTCACGGGCAAAAACATCGATAATGGTCGCCGTATCGGAAGAAGTGTTATCGATGGAAACATGCGATTCCTGATCGGAAATCGGTTCGGAGTCTTCAGTCGATTGAAACCGGCGATGCTTCTTGAAGAGCCGCTCGAAAGAAACGGGACGCGATGCCGCTTTCTTCAGTTCTTTTCCGATTTTCTGCAACCGCTCGGGTGATGGCTCCCCTGCAAAATCCTGATCTTCAACAAGGAAACGATCACAGATCAGTCCTGTAGGGCTTGAGCAGATATCAGCCGAAAGAATCGAAAGGTGTAACGCCGTGAGCACTCCGGCCAAACGATGAAAACAGCGTTCCAGCCCCCGTTGCCGGGTGATGATTGTCAGTTCCAGACTGCCTGTTTCCGTATCGTAACGATGGGCGATTTCGACCTGGTCATCCTCGAGGGAAATAGCAATTTGCAAATCCCGGGCGATGCTCTCAACGGAACCGGAAAGCAGATAGTGTTCGGGCATCTGGGCTAATTCAAAAGTCAATAATTCCAGTTTGTCTTCCGACAATCCGTTTTGAATGGCGATATCCAGCGTCTGCCTGCGGATTTCGTCCAGTTGCTGATTCAGGTGAGGTCTCGCGTATTTTCCAACCAGCGACAGCCTGGTCCGTTCAAACAACTCATGAAGCAGGCGTTCTTTCCAGTCATCCCAAATACCCGGAGCAACCGCCTGGATGTCACAAATGGTGAGCAGGTACAACTTGCGAAGCGTATCGATATCCCGAACCGTGCGGCTGAATTCCGCAACGATGCGTGGATCGGAAGTATCACGGCGAAAAGCGAGCAACGACATACTGAGGTGTTCACGAACCAGGCGGGCAACTTGCTTTGTTGCATCCCTTTCGAGATGGAAACGGGCCCCAATCTTGTGGGCGATTTCTGCCCCGAGCACACTGTGATCCTGCTCAAATCCCTTTCCGAGATCATGCAACAGCAGCGCCAATGGTAACAGGTTCCTCTGCTTTAACTTCGAGATGACATCCCGAAGCTCTCCTGTTTGCTCCGTCAATGCATCGAGAGCATCAAGCGTCCGCAACGTATGTTCGTCGACCGTGTAAGCGTGATAGTGATTGAACTGAAGCAACCCGCGGGAATGCGTGAACTGCGGAATGAGAATTTCCAGCACGCCACATTCACACAGATCCCGCAATGTTTCTCCCAGATAGCCAAACTGGTCGAGAATTTCCAGAAACAGGTCTGCCTCTGCCTGTGAAACCGTTCGAGGCAACTCGGGAAGCTGTTTCCGGATTGCCTCAATCAATCGGGAAGAGACACGGACCCGGTGTCTGGCTGCGACGAGAAAGGTTTTGAGGATTTCTTCGACAGAGGTCGCTATTTTGGCAATTTCGTAGCCGGGAGCATTCAGACGCCCCGCCACAATCAGATATTTCTGTTCGACAACTTTTCGATACACGCGCGATGCGATCCGTTCCTGGAACGTACTCGGTCGATTCAATTCAATGAATCTCTTCGCCGTTTTCGAAACAAAATCTGCCTTGAGATAGTACTGCTGCATGAACTGCTCGACCGCCCGCTGGCCTGCCAAATCGGTCAAGCCTTTCTGATCCGTCAAGCGGAGTTGCTCCTGCAGCGTCAACAGATCCTGCGCCCGGTTCGCGTGAATATGCAACTGCATGCGAATGTTGGTAAGGAAAAGATGGGCCTGTTCGAGTGATTGAACGGTTTCCGGGCTGAGTGCTCCCTGCTCTCCAAGGGCACGGAATCCGGTGACTCCATATTTGGCAAAACCGACCCAACGAATCAGTTGCAAATCCCGCATCGTTCCCGGTGATTTCTTGACGTCCGGTTCCAGCGAATAAACAGCAGAGGCCGATTCCTTGATCTCCTCTTTTCGCGATTCCTCGCAGGCATCAATAAAAGCACGCTTCGATTTTTGCAACCACCCTTCAAAACGGGTTCGCAGTTTCTGGTGGACTTCTTCACTTCCCCAGATCAGTCGCGTCTCGACAAGAGCCGACGCAACCTGTGATTCCTCTCGCAACAGGGAAACGGTCTGCGGAATGGAGCGGATGGCAGAACCGATTTTCAGCTTCGCATCCCAGCAATTTCTGACCAGTTCGGTCGCAAACCGGTTCGAGTCCTCATCGAGGGTTCGTTCATAGGTAATCAGCAGGTCAACATCGGAATAGGGAAACATCTCGTTTCGCCCATACCCGCCCACTGCAATGACGGCCAGTTGGCCGGATATCTCCTGACAGATGTTTCCGGAGAGCCTATCAGCCGTGAAGTCAATCAGCTCCAGCAGGAACGCATCCATCGACTCGGTGAGCAACCTCGTCGCTTCCGAAGAAGTGATCTCCCCCTTTTGGAGTCGTGACACCACTCCCGAACGCAACTCCGGCCAACGGGTTTTCAGCGATTCATCTATTAAATTCGTGGAACTCATGGAGCAAATTGCAGCTCCCCGTCACCTGCAACAGGTAGGCGAGTTTGTAAAATGGCCCGCGAACGGGAAGCAGAAGGAATCAGAGAGATTCTTCGCCCGTTTCGCCGGTGCGGATGCGGATGGAATCTGTCAATGCAGAGACGAAAATTTTCCCGTCACCTATGTTACCGGTGCGAGCCGTGTTCATGATGGTGTCGATCGCCTTTTGGGCGGTCTCATCATCGACCACGATTTCAATTTTCACTTTCGGCAGAAAATCGACCGTGTATTCCGCACCACGGTACTGTTCCTTGTGCCCCTTTTGTCGTCCAAAACCGCGAACTTCCGTGACGGTCATTCCCTGGATATTTTGTGCGGTTAAGGCATCTTTCACTTCCTCCAGTTTGAAATGCCTGATGACAGCCTCAATCTTTTTCATACTGTTTCCTCGATTTCAATAATCAGAAGGTGCTGAGTCTGGCGGTGATTGAAAGCTGGTGCACTTCCAGTCCTGCATGCTGAAACAACAATCAGCAACCGGGGCTCCAAAATCCACCCGGCTCGCCTGCCGAAAATTATAGACAGAGGCCTGTTCTATTGACAGACCTCCTTCGCCGGATAACCCACCACGGCTGGTCTGTTCTGACCGCCGTAACCAAAATGAGATTTTCAAAAGCTTTCGCACCACTCGTAAACTTTAACCGTTAGCAGTGCAAACAGCCAGCTCACAGGAAGATATAGCCTTCTTCCCCATGCTCGGATTGATCAAGCCCACGAATTTCGCTGAGTTCCTCGACACGCAGGCCGATCGTCAAATCGATCAGTTTTAGCAGCACGACAGAACCAATAATCGCAAGACCTGCAGAGGCAGCGATGCTGACGATTTGATTGACGAATTGCTGACCGTTCCCCTCAAGCAATCCGTAACCGCCGCCAGTAACGTTTTTTGTGGCAAAAATCCCGGTGAGAACGGCCCCGGTGATTCCTGCGACACCATGCACACCGAACACATCCAGAGTATCGTCGTACTTCAAGGCATTTTTCAGTTTGGTACAGGCGAGATAACTGGCGACACCTCCTGCAAGACCAACGATGATTGATGAAGGAATGGAAACAGAACCACTGGCCGGCGTAATACAGACCAGCCCTGCGACAGCCCCTGAACAGGCTCCGAGAATCGTCGGCTTTTTGAGAATGCGCCACTCCATTCCCGCCCAGGCGATCACACCCGAAGCGGCGGCGATGTGCGTCACCACAAACGCATTGACGGCCAATGCATTGGCAGCTAACGCGCTTCCTGCGTTGAAGCCGAACCACCCAACCCACAACATCGTCGCACCAATAAAAGTGTATGTCAGATTGTGGGGCGGCATCGGCTCTTTGGGGTAATTGACCCTTTTCCCAATCATCAAGGCACAGACCAAAGCGGAAATTCCAGAACTGATATGCACCACCGTCCCGCCTGCGAAGTCCAACGCTCCGAATGCAGCTGCTTCATTCCATTCACACAACCAACCGTTATCTGACCAGACCCAGTGAGCGATCGGACAATAGACCAGCAATCCCCACAGGATGGAATAGACGACCATCGCAGAGAACTTCATTCGCTCCGCAAAGGCACCAACGATCAAAGCGGGAGTAATGATGAAAAACATCAACTGAAAAACCATGAACAGGATCGTCGGGATCGCACCGTCACTCCCCGGAGTGACAACAGTATCCAGCGTTGCATCATAATAGGGGAGAATACCGGCGAGCATGATGTGATCAAAACCGCCAACGTAGCCCCCCAGAATATCCCCGCCAAACGCAAGGGAATAGCCACAGACGACCCACACAATCGACATGATGCCCATCAACGAAATACACTGCATCATGACACTGAGGACATTCTTTTTGCGAACCAGCCCGCCATAAAAGAGCGCCAATCCGGGAGCTACCATCATTAACACGAATGCGGAAGCAACCAACATCCAGGCAATGTAGGCCTCATTGAAAACTGGCGCGGCAGCTGTCGCGGCCTCGGAAGCAACTTCTGCGACGGCACTCCCGCCCGGGGTTTCCTCCTCAGCTTGCAGATTCCCCATGCCGAAAGTTGATAAAGCAAATAAACACAGAGCGATCCCTGCCGCCCTGAGACGAATCCAAATACGAGCGCTCGTAAACAATGGTTCCCCCCATCTCTTCTAATGATAATGTTTGTATGTGAATAACTTGTTACTCCATCAGCTCCTTGCAACTGTATGACAACGCGTCAGTGTGACAACAAAGCAAGCCACAGAAAAACTTCCTTTCCAGCCGCCCACTTGATAGAAAGTCCCCGCTGAAAATCCGAGCATTTTGCAGGCCATAAAGAAAAGGAAGCCAGGAAAACAAGCAAAAAAATCGAAAAGAAACACGCAACCTGCTATATTTCCAGAGGTTACGAATTATCCGGAATTTTCCAGACTCATTGATGCCCCGGAACAGAATCGAACATGCTGCACGTATATTACGCAACTTTACCTGTAAGATTTGCTGGCCATGCCTCCTCCCGTCTGGCTCCTAACTCAATGTCAAGATTTACGCCGGTAGGGCACCAGCCACGGTTTTGCACATCTTTCATCACGCCAGTCCTCCGGTGTTTTTTATTGAACGGTTATCTCCGGACGTAACCATTACCGAACGTCTTGCGCCGTTGCCGCTTACAATGCCTGACCGTTGCGAGAAATGGGGATCACGCAAAGACGCAGGCTCGCAAAGGGGAAGGAAAAGGGAAAGAGAGAGGGACGGGAAAAACTTCAAAGTGGTTTTATGCTTTCTCGCCTGTTTGGGTACTCAATGTGGAAAACTGATGGCGTTTTTGCACCCTCGCGTGAACGCAATCAGCAAACAGGGCAAAGCCAAAAGGCACGGATACCACAGCCCGGGAAGACTCAGTTATTGAGATATTCCGGATGACAATCGTTGCAGCTTTTGCTGAACAGGCCAAAACCTTTTTCGAATTTGGTGTAGTCCTCTTCTTCGGTTGCCTTGGTCATCATCAGGCTGCCATCGATCAGTTCCTTGCAATATTTCTGATAGTTTTCCTCATCAGCGAAAACGTAATCCTCCTGATTGACAACCTGCCCGAGTGCAGCCAGAACCGCCACGCGAGGGAGAAGCTCTTCCTTGTTGCCTTTCAATTCCGATTCGTCGCTGATCGTGGTGCGAATCCAATCCTGTTTTTCCTTGAGATTCTTCATCAACAAGTTGCGATCTGCAACGTCACTGAAATCGGCTTTCTCTTCAGAATCTGGTAGTTCAGCCGGGGATCCTCCCTCAAGAATTTCGACGATGTTCAGAAATGGTTTCTCAGCTTTCTCGAACGCCGGCCGTCCTCGATTTTCAGCGGCAGTGGCAATTTCAGAGGCGAAATCTCTCACGTACTTTGCCTTATCTTTCCAGGTAAACTTTCCGCTATGC
>JALWSL010000202.1:3995-7473 GCA_027080405.1 Planctomycetaceae bacterium | reverse complement strand
ATTGGAAAACAGCTCTGCTGGAGGCCATCAGTAGCCACTCCCGACGCCACGCCCACTGGGCTGTCCAAAGCCGTCTCTGTCTCGAAGAAGCCAGCTCCTCAAAAAAAAGTCCATCTGCCAGCGGTCAATCCAAAAAAGGAATGGATCAGTCAGCCGCCACCAGTTCCGCCTGGGGACACCTGGCCTGCCTGAGAAGCAACTGGTACCCGGGAGCTGACCTGTTGGGGATTCTTCATGATCGCCCCGACACCTCTTTCCAGTTGACCGCTCTGGGACAAACTGTTTTTCAGGGACCCTGGCTGACAAAATTGCGCATCGATGGCGAACCGCACAACTTGGAAACAGAGTGGAGCAGTTCCTGCTGGTTCAGTGATGAGACAGGAGATTTCCTGGAACTGCGAAACGAAACGGCCTCCGTGATCATCGATCGTCAGCTCTTCCTTTCGCGTACTGACCATATCGCGTTACTTTCGGATACTGTTTTTGCAAAAGAACCGGACAGACAAATCGAACTTTTTTGGGAACTTCCGCTGGCTGGCCAGTGGAAAGAGAAGAAGAAACGTGAAACCCGGGAGTTGTTCCTGAAAAATAAACACTTCCGCCTTGGCTGCATTCCTCTTGGACTACCTCAGGATCGCACTTCTGTAGCCGACGGTGCGATTGAGGTCAACCGAGATCATCTTTGCCTGAAGCAACGTGGAAAGTGCCGATTAACAATGCCTCTGCTTTTGGATTGGTCTCCTGTCAGAAAAAAAAGTCATTGCGACTGGAACAGGCTGACGGTCACAGAAAACCGGAAAGCACTTGCCGAAACCGACACATTCGCGAGTCGCTGCAGGATAGGTAAACATCAATGGCTCTACCTGCGAAACATGGAATTTTCAGGCCTCCCGCGGGCAGTATTGGGGCTGCACACCGATGCGGAATCGGTATTCGCAGAATTTCCTCAAACCGGCATTGCTGAAAAGCTGGTCGAAGTCCACTACGATGAGGCAGACAACTGATCGTTCGCCCCGGTTCCTTCCCTCTTCTTTTACGTTTCGTTCTCGCCCCAGCGCATCACGGCAAGAAGAACCGAAAGTTATCCCGGAATCGCCAGAAAGAGAATATTCCAGTTTCCGTTCTCAATAAGGCGAGCATGGAAGGCTATGATCGCCGTCGATTCGACTGGCGACTACAACCGGCGCGCCGCAGGCTTTTAGCAGTACAGGTGATAGCTGCCATCAAAATAATCACCGTGAATGCAGCCGTGTCCACAAATCGACATCGATATTTTCACACACCGCGTGCACCGAGCCATCCAGCCGCAACGTGTTGACAATTCCGGGGTGTTGACTGTGAGAGTTGCCAGCAAAGTTGGAAGGGATGGGAGAGTCAGCGCACTCCATCCCCATGCGTTCCAATGCGGCATCTGAATACTTCGGCCTTAGCAAGGTGCAAGAGACAACTCCGTCAGGTGAACCCGAATTCGGAACAACACGGTGCACGCCAGTCATAGTCGCACCAACAAAACGGAGCGCCCAGGTCCCCCGCGGATCGATTTTCATTTTTTTTTTGATTGTTCACGAAACGAAAAAAGAAAAACCCAATCCCTCGGGTATCCATGATACTGATGGACACATTATGGCACAATTGTTCCGTTACCGTCCCGTTACGCTTTCAGAACAGACGTTGACCATTCAATGACAGGGGTCATACAATCGGAACAGGAGCCTTTATCGAGTTCCTGGCGATTTTTCATTTTAATGGACAAGGCTCGTGAGCAATCCCGCACATATCCGTGACAACTTCTGGGCGTCTCCTCTGGCGTTCATGGGGTCCGTCTGTATCCACGCGGGGTTGGCCTGGCTAATCATCACCAATATGAACAGTTGTGGCCAGCAGGGTGAACTTGGCTCATCAGACGTTTATCGTGAAGTCGGCCTGTACATGGTGAGCGACACCGAACAGGAAACAGAGGAAACGGCGCAGGAGGCCCCAGAGGATCTTCCGGCCGTGCCCGACTCACTGAATAAATCGTTGAACGAACTTCCTGAACTATCCGAGGCACTCCCGCAAGTTCCCGATTTGCCGCGTATCGGCCCCGGTCCCGCTCCGACAAAACAGGGTGAGACGAGTACGCATCCTGCCGAGACGTTGGCGAAAGTTTTTTCGCGTCCTCCTCCTCCATCGGCATCGGGCAGCCCGGGCACAACGAAATTTTATGGTATTGCGACGGCTGGTCACACGGTGGTTTACGTGATCGATTGCTCCGGGAGTATGAGCAAGCATCACGCATTCCGCCATGCCAAAGCGGAACTGCTTTCCAGTATCGAACGACTGGAAAGTACGCATAAATTCCAGATTCTTTTTTATAATGACGGGATTTTCGAATTTCATGATCGGCACGGCAAACCGGAAATTCACTGGGCAACCGCATTGAATCTGTCTCGCGCCCGAACATTTATCAACGGGATGAGTGTTAGTGGAGCGACGGCACATTACCCCGCGTTGATCAAAGCCCTTTCCTATTCCCCAGATGTGATTTTCTTTCTGACTGACGCAGCGGGGACAGCGTTGTCGTCCCGCAAGCTCGAAGAAATCAAACGAAGAAATAACGGGCGAGCAGTCATCCACTGTATTGAATTCGGAGAAGGTATCAAACCCGACGTCGAAAACTTTCTGCACAAACTCGCTCGCCAAAATGGAGGGACATACCGATATCGTAATGTCACCCAGTTTGGAGAATAATTGATTGAAGTTATTCCATGAAAACACCTACTGTCGACGAATCCTCTACGGATAACCCCCGTTGCGCCGCCGAATCGATCACGTTCGTCGGAATGATACTGGGTCTGATTCTGCTCGATCAGGTCAGCAAACTGTGGGCAATTGCCACGCTCAAAAATGCTTCGCCGTTTTCCTGGGCGTGGGACACGTTTCGAATTACCTATGCGGAAAACAGCGGGGCCTTTTTGAGTCTCGGTTCGCAACTTCCGGCGCACCTGCGTTTCATCCTGATGGTGGTTTTCAACGGTGTTGTGTTGCTGACGCTTGCCATTTTTCTGTACTTCAACAGAAAAATGCCCCGCATTTATCGAATTGTCCTGGGCATTATTCTGGCCGGTGGAATCGGAAACCTGATTGACCGCATCTGCTATTCGGGAGTTGTCATTGATTTTCTGAATATCGGGATCGGGCCGATCAGAAGTGGCATCTTCAATCTGGCCGATGTTTGGGTCACCGCAGGAGTGATCGGACTGTTTTTCCTCTCGTTTGGTACTCCGCGCGACATTTCACAGCACGCGGTCAATGCAAAACCCGAAAAAGCAGACGGTCTTCAGGCAAAGTTCAACACCGTAAACAGCGTATTGCTTTTTCTTGTGGCCAGTTTCTGTTTTTCTGCCCTGTTCCCGGCTGCGAGCTTTGCAGACACGGTTCTGTATCGTGCAGGCAAACGAGGAGGACAGGTGGCAATAACAGGAAAAATCGTCGATTA
>JALWSL010000202.1:1330-3985 GCA_027080405.1 Planctomycetaceae bacterium | reverse complement strand
CGCCTGATACAATCAAAGAACTTGAACAGGAGCGGATTCTTGCATTCGATGCGCTCTACAACAAGCAGCATCAGCAGGCAATCGAACAGATGGAAAAGAAGGAGTTCGAGAAAGCGAACCAATCCATCAAACAGGCGCTTTTAACGGAATCCCGAGCGTGGGTTCGACGGGAGTTGATGGCTTTGGCCATCGAGAGCGCGATCAATCTGCAACAATGGAACAGAGCCGCATTACAATACACGGCGATGATAACAAGTGATCCCCTCTCAAGAAACCTTGATCTCATTCCCTTGCACTGGCGAGCTGAAAAGATAGCGGATCAGGATCGCCAGTTTGCCATTCGGGAACTCGGTTCTCCCGACGGGACATCCCGCTTGATTTCAGCCAGTTGGCTTTTATCACAGCCTGAATGGAAATCGAAAGCGGAAAGCGTGTTGAAGGAGTTGCTTTATGCTCCCGAGAGCAACATTCGAAATCTTGCCCGCTGCCAATTATGGAGAGTACGGTTGGCATCCGGGAGCCCCAGTGATCGTGAATTGAATCGCTGGGAAAACCAACTTCACCAACTTCCCGACAGCTACTGGGCGGGGCCGAAGTTTCTGCTAGCCCGAGGGTACGAGAAACAGGTTCAACTCGACCTGGCGGCAGCTCGCTTTCTCTGGCTGACGATTATCGACTCAAGAAATCTCAGGCTGACGAACGAGGCAACCATGCGTGCTGCCCAAAATCTGACGTCCCTGGGTCAGGAAGATTCCGCCCGTCGCCTGCGGGAAGAAGCCAAGCAACGTTTTACATTCACACGCCAATAAAGACCGAGCAAAGCCGATCCGGAACCAGATGCTGCGATAACGGATACGATACAATGAAAAAATTGTGACGGAAAAAAGAATTACCAGTCGATGAGTTGGGTAAATTCAACCTGGCCGTTATTCGTGTTGATCTCCATCACGAGATACGTCATCCCATTCTGCTCGATTCGACGGTATTTTCCGGATTTTCCGGTCTGACCGGTGTTGGGAAATTCAATCGATACTCGCACGGCATCGTCAATCACAGCGGCCTGATCGTCATCAATCTCAACCTTCTTTCCAGAGGCAACCAGAAATGATATTTTCTCGGCCGGATTGTTCTTTTCTGCTTTCAGTTTGAAGATTCGTTTCAGGTTCGCTTCCGTTTTACCGCGGGGTAGTGGTATGAACTGCTCGCTGATTTCGTATTGATTGTGTCGATACATGAAAATCGGCCGCTGTTTATTATCGAGTCGATACCCGACAAAACGGAAGCCGCGTTCTCTGGCTGTACCGTGTGGCCATTGTTCAAGATTGCCTGAATGGATCACCCAGGGAACCTGTTTCTCCAGTTTCATCACATGAATACCAAGCGGAGATTGTTTGCCCTGACCGCGGCCCCGCCAATGTTTGGAAGCATCGATAAACCTGCCGTGCCAAATTAGTTTCAGGCAGAGATCGTTTGCATCCCAGGCGATGTTGACATGTTCGGGATAACCGACCGCGATGCCTCGGGGCGATGTTCCTTCGATAAAATTGCGATAGATAATAGGGTGCTCTCTCGGAGTGAGTTCGATCGGATCGGGAAGGAGACCCTCTGGAATGCCTGCTTTTTCGCCATCTTGCAGATACATCCAGATAGCGGTTATTTGTAAATCCGGGTTTCCCTTGAGAATGTCCCGCCTGGCAGAAACGCCGTTCACAAAACTGCCGGGCATGCGTGTGCCCGGCCGATATTCTTGCGGGTCAAGCAGATAGCGCGCGAACCAGTCTTCGCGCAATCGCTGGTGCATTTGGGTCAGCGAGATCGCCTGAATTCCTGTTGCGGGATACCGAGCGAACGTGTGGCATTTAATACGGGCGAGTGCCTTGACAGAAACAAGTTCCCGTCCGATTGCTTTCACGCGATGTTCGGGTGCCTGTATCTTCCTGGCTTCCCATTCAGATTTCCGATCTCTCTTATCAAACGCAGAAGCCAGTTGATCAACCTGGACAGAATGAAATGCGGGCATGCGTGTCAGCATATAGGGTCTGTCCTGTGCTCCCTGATGCAGGATTTTCTTGAGCCAGTCTGTTTGCAATTTATCTGCGACACCATCCAGAGGAGGAGGCAAGCGTCCTTCTTCTCCCATTTCCGGGATAGAAGTAGCAAACAGCGTCTTGCGAGTTGATTCGGGGCCGCCGATTTTGTCCCGCTGATGACACGCATAACAGTTGAATGTTGCCATTGTCTGGATAATGAGTTGTTGCGGAGACTGTTTCTTTGAGGGGGGCCCGGCTGAAATCGCTGCACGGATCGCGATGCGCTGTTCGTTACTTAAATCGTATTGAGGCAGACCGGCAGGGGCTTTTTCAGAAAGACAACCTTTGTTCGGGTCAAGCTTCGATAATGTTTTGGCTGTCCCCTGATTTGAGGAATCCAGGCGTTTTCCTCCCACTTTCAATTCATGGCAGTTGGCACACCCGAATGTGGAAAAGTTTTTGCGACCTGTTTCAACTTTTGAGGGATCGAAAACGAATTGTTCGGCAGATGCTTTCTTTGGTTTTGTTGCGAACCTCGCCACTGAAAGCGAATACTACTCCTACGGAGGATTGAAAAACGGCAAATCTTTCAAAAATGAGGAGAGGATTTCCGTTTCTCAAGAGG
>JALWSL010000202.1:0-1320 GCA_027080405.1 Planctomycetaceae bacterium | reverse complement strand
CGTATCAAACGGGAAACATCCTGCCTGCTGATCGAAGGCCCTTCAATTTCCAAATTCAACGATTCTCCTCCAGCCAGTTCAAAATATTCGATGCGTATTTCATGAATGCCCGCCTGCAATTCGATCTCACCCGTTTGGGTTGTATGTGGATGAACGCCATCGTTTCTGACTATTTCGTTTCCATCAATCAGCAATCTGCTACCGTCATCGGAACCGAGATGAAAGCGATATTTGCCGTTTTTTTGGAGTGTGATCCAGCCGTTGAAAACGAGGCCGAATTTATCGCCCTGCCCGGCAACGGAAACATCGAAGGCAGCCGTCTTTCCTTCTTTGACAGGCTTCATTGCATTGAAATCTGGCAATTTCTGCCATTCGCCAACGTACGCTTTGTAAAGAACGTTCGGCTTTGATAATTCAGGAGAAGAATTTTTCAGCAGATAGTTTGCCACGTCGCTTGCCTGTTTGTCATCCAGGTGCATACGCGGCATTCGACCAGAAGGACGTATTGCATGAGGATCTTTCAGAAAATTTTTCAGAGCCGACAAACTGTACTTTTTGTGCAACGGGCCTAAAGGAATGGAAGTTGACGCTGTTGTTTCGGTTCCCGGAGATGAACCATGGCAAATTTCACAGCCAACCGTGTGGAACAGTTTTCTCCCCCGGTTAATTGCCTTTCGATCAATCGCTTCCTTTCTTGCCTTTCCCGTTGACGCCAGAAAGTGGGCAATCGGTTCCAGCTTTGCACGCCGTTCCTGCTCCGGTAACCCCGCCAGAACAGCAGGCATGGTCGAACCTGGTTTCAAATCGTGAGGGGAAAGAATAAATTTCTGAATGAAATCTGGATAAACGCGACCGCCAACTCCGCTCAAGCGAGGGGCCTGTTTCGGTTGCAACACCTGCGGCCAGTTTCCATCAGCCTGATGACAGGAAATACAGTTCAACTCGCCCAGAAGCAGTCGCCCGCCGGTAATCTGATCCTGATCAGCTCGCGAAAAGAAACGTTCGAAGCCGGGTACTCGAGGACGCCGGGTGTGTGTGCGGGAATCGCGAGGTAATATCCAGATGTTGCGAAAGCGAACCGGGTTCCCGTGATCCTGCAAGTAAAGTGGACCGGGCGTACTAGCTTCTTTTAGCGGGGCGGCTCGGGTCGCATTGGGTATCTCGATATCATTCTGAACCGTCACACCATTCAGTTTAACAGTGATGCGGGCGTTACGAATTTTTTTTCCTGCCTGATCATACCGCGCTGCGGTAAAATCGATGTCATAGGTTTGCCAGGATAAGGGCGGAAAGCACATGTTGAGATCGGGCTTTCGGATA
>JALWSL010000201.1 GCA_027080405.1 Planctomycetaceae bacterium | reverse complement strand
TCGATACCTTATGCAGAGTCATCTTCAACAGCAGCGAATTTTTGTATTTACCGTAACAGCATTCTCCTGCAGGGCATGTAAAATTGGTGCGTCACGACGGCACCTCGGGCTGTGAAACCGCATCAAGAATGTATTCAGCAACAAGAAGGCGAAACAATGTCACGATCAATATCACAACAAGCAGGGTTGGAAACTCTTTCGCCGCAGGGACGCAGTTTGTTGGATCGCAGAGAGTTTTTGGGGCATACCGTTTCTGCCCTGAGTGCGGTCGCGCTTACGTCGCTATTGCAGAAGGAGAATTGTTTACAGGCGAATCCACCTGTGATCGATCCGGCTCATCCAAACCGTGCCCGTCAACCGCATTATGCGCCCAAGGCGAAAAATGTTCTTGTCATTTTCTGCGCGGGAGCATGCAGTCAACTGGAAACTTACGATTACAAACCGGAATTGATCAAGCACGACGGTAAACCATTCCAGGGAGGCCCTCCAGTCACGTTCCAGGGACCAGCCGGGAATCTGGCGAAACCGCAATACAAATTCAAACCGTATGGCGAAACCGGTAAAATGGTTTCCGATATGATCCCCCACATGGGCGGCCTTGTCGATGATATCGCCTTCGTGCATACGTTGACGAGCAAATCGAACACGCATGGACCGGCTGAAAATTTTCTTTCAACCGGTTTTGTGATGGATGGTTTCCCGAGCATGGGCGCGTGGACAACCTACGCGCTCGGTACGGAAAACCGGAATTTGCCCGCTTTTGTCGCGATTCCCGATCCGCGTGGTGTACCACAATCGAGCGTCAATAACTGGGGGCCTGGATTTTTACCGGCTGTCTTTCAGGGAACACCGTTCAGTAGCACGAATCCGATTCAGAATTTGAAGGCGCCGAAATCGATCAGCAAACAGAGCGATCGGGCAGCACGCGATCTGCTTCATACCCTCAATGAACAGCACCTGCGGCGCAACCCGGCAGACAGCTCATTGGCGGCAAGAATTTCGAGCTACGAACTGGCAGCGCGAATGCAGTTGTCGATCCCTGAAATCAGTGACCTTTCTTCGGAATCGAAACAGACAATTGCCGCCTACGGTGCAGATTCTCCGAACAGGAATAAGGCGGCGTTCGCGAAGAACTGCATTCTATCGCGACGATTAATTGAAAAAGGAGTCCGTTTTGTCCAACTTTTCAATGGGGCGTACGCCAGTGCCGGCGCGTTGAACTGGGATGGCCATTCCGATCTGAAAAATCAATACGATGTGCATGGCGAAATCATGGATCAACCTGTCGCAGCCCTGTTCAAGGATATGAAACAGCGCGGATTGCTGGAAGAAACGCTTGTGGTCTGGTGTACCGAATTCGGTCGCATGCCGATGTTCCAGAAAGGAGCCAGGGGACGCGACCACAACCCGCAAGGCTTCACCGCCTGGCTCGGCGGTGCGGGAATCAAACCGGGTGTCAGTTACGGTGAGACCGATGAACTCGGTTTCAAAGCGGTTGAAAATGTCCTCTCTGTTCACGATCTGCACGCAACAATGCTGCACCTGCTCGGTCTCGATCACACCCGACTCACATTTCGTCATAACGGTCTGGACCGCAGACTGACCAACGTCCACGGGCATGTGATTCAGGATATTCTGGCCTGACGCAGGGCAGCATCCCCCACAGGAGCATCAGTTATGCGAACGTGCAGACAGAAAACGCACCCAAGGTGTTCACGGACAGCAAATGAATCCACGAACCGGAATTCCCGCAGCGAAGGCTACAGCAGGGCTATGTATCCGTTTCCTTTTTTTTGCTTTCCTGTTTTGCCTGTTGCGAGTCTGCTCCTGTTTCAGGTTCCGCATCAGAACTATTTTTCCTGCCCTCTTTCTGGTTTTTCACGTTTTCTTGTTGAAGCTCGGCAATTTCCAGCAGTTCTTCGTTTGAAATACGAATCAACGCATACAGGCAACTGGCAATCACCGGTGCGATAAACACGCCCCACAGTCCCATCACCTGTAATCCGCCCAATACGCTGACAAAAGCAAGCAGGGGATGCAACTTCGCGTCGGAATTGAGGACATACGCCCGGATGATGTTATCCAGCATTCCGATGAAACCGAAACCGTAGACACACAATGCCAGGGCCCACCCCCACTGTCCGTTATATACCATGTAGATGGCATAGGGCACCCAGACAAGCCAGGTTCCAGCCAGCGGAATCAGGGCGGAAAACGTACCGACAATCGTCAACAGCACAAAATGCTCGAACCCCAAAAACCAGAGAGCCAGCGAAGTTGCCAGACCCTGCGCAATCGCAGCCAGAAACGTCGCTGAAACAACGGCCCGAATCGCCTTGCCAAACTCGTTCAGCAGGTGTTGCTGATGTCTGATATCAACCGGTATCAACTCGATGGCATATTGAAGAAGCGTCGGCCCCTCCGCAAAAAAGTAATAGAGCGCGATCACAAACGTGAACAATCCCATCAACATCCATCCCAGTTTGGCCACTAGGTCGACTGTTGTCATCGCAGTTCCTGGACTGAAGGTGGAAAGAGCGAGTTTTTTCGCGGTGGTGCGCACCGATTCTCTTAACTGCTCGGCTCGCTCATGTATCAGTTTCTCACGAAGTTTCTTCGCCTGCAGTTGCAGGTACTTTTCGCGCAGTTGCTCCGCCTGTTCGGGGTCTTCAATGCGTTCAATTTCCGCTTTTTGTTCTTCAGTCAATTTCAGGTCGGCTTCATGCTCGGTTGCAACCGGGAAAAAGCGATCGATTTTCCGGGAAATGGAATCATAGATTTCCCCCTCCTTGACAGAATTGATCACCTGCTCGACAGCCTGATCATTCAAAAATATTTCAGCGGTGGCGTATAGCTGCAATGCGCCTACGGTAACGCCAACGAATACGGGAAGAATCACAGCTGCCACAAGCGATCCGGTTGCCAGCCCCGCGGCCAACGAAGACCGATTTTGGGTCCGTTTCAAAAAGTAGAGGTAAACCGGTTGACCAATCAGGGCAACAACCGCAGCCAGAAACAACGGCAGCAGAAACGGAACAATCACCTGAAAAAAGGTGATTCCCAAAACAATGGTCAGAAAGATCAGTATGGCCAGCGAGACATATCGTGCGATCACGGAAACTCCTCGGATGTTCGGGAAAGATGCCAGGCGAAAGATACGGGAAATGAATGGAAAAACGCCGAGGTCAATCGAACAGTTCAAACAATTTCGACATTTTCTGTCCTTTTTGGACAACTTCGACAATTGACTTGCCAAACATCAGCAATTTGTGGATGGTATGCAGTGTGGGGTTGAGTTGTCTACTGATCCCAATCGGTCTCCCATTCCTTTCGCGAAATTTCAGTTTGTCCTGGAACTTCCTGAAACACCCGATTTCACTATTGGAAACAGTTTCCGAAGTTGTGAAGGATTTCTCATGTCTGGTCGCTATTTCATCACGATGACATCCCACGACAGACCCGGAGTTCTTGCCGCAGTAACAACCGCCCTGGCCGAACTCGGGGGGGATATGAAATATGCGACACAAACCGTCGTACATGGCCTGTTCACGATGACTGTTGCGGCGGAATTTCCCCCTCATAGAAACCGTGATGTCATTCGCGATCACCTGCTCGATGTCGGACGCGCCTACGATATGGAGGTTCTCATCCGCGACATGCCCCCTGAAGAAACATTGATGCGACAGGAGGGAGAGAGGTTTTTCCTGTCCATCACCGGTAAAGATGCCCCGGGTGTTGTCCGGGCAATTTGTGCCCTGCTTGCCCGGGAACTGGTCGACATCCAGAGAATGTTCGCCGTTCCCAGTTCTCCGAAAACATTCTCACTGGTGATGCAGATCAACATTCCCGGACAGTTGCAGATCGAAAGTCTCGCCAAGGAACTGGAGAGCTTCGGTGCGATCAATGGTCTTGAAATCACGTTACAGCACGAAGATGACTTCAACCAGAGCCAGTTCCCCCGGGAGATCACGACCGAAATACTTCCGGGGACCTGAAACGCTCCACCGGAAAAACTCATCACCGGGAAAAACACTCCACTGGAAAAAACGCTTTAACGGGAGAGCCAGTCAGGAAACAGAATCCGATTCTATCCTGATCTTCTCGACAATCAGCGTATCAACGATCAACTGGGTGGCGTGATAGATCAGAGGGGGAAGAATCGCCAGCGACGAAATGCCGGAAGCGTGCAACAGCGGAGCGGTCGCCAAATCGATCGCAATAGGCAATGTTTTTTGGCTGCCCGAGAACATCACGCCAATGGCATCGCGCTGCGAACAATGAATCAAGCGGGCAATTTTCCAACTCATTACCAGGAACATCAGATGGATAGCCAGACAGACAAACCAGACAAGAATCAAGGAGCCAATCGAAAGATGCCTTGAATTTCCTGCCAATTCGGGGCCGGAACGAATCGCTCCAACGAAAATGATGGACAGGATTCCCAACTGGGCAGCCGCACTGATTCTGGAGCGATGTTGATCTGCGAATAGCCCGGCGATGCGGAACAGGCGGACAATCTGCCCCAACAGCATCGGCAACAGGGCAATGACAAGCAACCGCATTGCCAGAGCTTTCGAGTCGAGCGGAACAGTTCTTCCCAACGTCATCCAGAGCCAGAAAGGGGTGATGATAAAACAGAGGCCATTGGTCACGAGCGTCGTCATCAGCGAAACGGCGTCATTCCCCCCGGCTTTGCGTGTCCAGACGGCTGCAGACGCCAGCGTCGAAGGAACGGCAGCCATGATCAGCAACCCCGAGGAGAACGGAGAAGCGGGCAGGAAAGATACAATTCCCCAGACAGTCAGGGGAAAGAGCATCATGCTGATAACCGAAGCAGTCAATACTCCCCAGGGGCGAGCTGCCGTCTGGCTCAGTTGCTCCAGACTGAGAGTGACCGACATGGCGAACAGAACCGCGAAAACGACCACTTTCGTCTGCACGAGAGAACAGACGAAATCACCCCAGGCAGGTTCTGCCTGGCCAATGCCCACGCCCAGCGGCAGGATGATCAGCAGTGAATAGAGAAACCAGTGTTTGAAAAGGTGTTTCACAGGTTGGTCACTTCGTCGTGTTTGCTTTTTCAGCCAGTCGCTTCCAGCGATTCAGTTTGAGCAACTGCCTTGCTCGACGTGGCCTGGGAAGTTTGACCTGACCGAAAACTTCCACTGCGGAAGAAAACTCTTTCTGCCTGGCCTGTGCTTCAGCCAGAAGTTCCAGTGCACTTTGTTGCCAACGCCCTTCCGGGTAACGTTTGAGATAGTTGATCAGCGTATTCCCGGCTGCGCGATAATCACCTTTTTCAAATTGACATAATGCACTCCAGTAGCGGGCATCTTCGGATTGTAACGCACGCAGCAGGTTTTCTTTCTGAACCTCCGAAGATGCATCTGCCCCCTGCACGCCCCGTTGCAATTGCAGTCGCATGTAGGCAGAGATGGCCTCGCTTTCGTTTCCTGAAAGCTGGTCGATCCGCGACAGCAGCATCCGTCTGACCTGAGTTTTCCTGATCGTCCGATTATCCCGCTGATCAACACTGGTACGAATCGACTGCACCGTCTTGTTGATGGTAGCCAGATACAGTTGACGCAGCTGATCGGCTGACTCCGATGCTCCTGCAACACTTTCGTACATTTCATACGGATATTTCCAGAAGCGGACAGTTCTGCCGGGAAAAAGCCTGCCTGTCAACCCGGACGTTCTCTCAAGAAGTCCGGGAATATCGTCCCGCGTCTGCAGATCGGAGAAGACCTCACACGCCATCTTGCCCGCCAATTCCATCTGCATTGCTTCACTGCGAGGCGAAATTCTCAACAGGCAATACGGAAGCATGACCGTTGCCTGCTTCCAGTCAGACTTTTTCAGTGAATCGACGACTGTCGGCTCGCCTGAGATCTCAGCGGAGATCGCGTCGAATACCTGACTGAAATTTTGAGCCAGTTCCTCGGCGCTCCAGGTGCTTTTATCGGCAGCCGCAGAAGGCGTGAATTCCAGGCCGGCTGCGGGACAGAAGACAAGAACCTCCTTCATGATTGGCACAAGGATCAACGGCGGGAGCGGTTGATTGGCGGCCTCGCCATTCTGTCCGGGGCTGACCATGATCGCATCGAGATTCAATTGGCGAATCAGTGAAACAAACACCCAGCTCAAATCTTCATCAGAGCCCCGACCAGCCAAAGCAATATCCAACAGGCTTCGCGGAACTGAAGCTTTCGAAAGTTCCTCTTGTGGAACCTGCTCCGGAAAATTTGTTTGAAAATAGCGATAGAGTCTGGGATCGATCAACAAGGGATCGCGAGTGATGTTCCGCTGAGTGAAAGCAAACAGCTTTCTCACCTTTTCCACATCGGTCGGAGCCCCCTTGACAATCTGCTCCATCATTTCGCGCATCAACAGTTGATCCCGTAAATAGAGGGCATCAAGCATCGTTGCAGCCGGATCATTCAAATGCTCAATCTGCTTGTCGGTAAGAACTCCCTGCAAAGCGGGACTCTCCGAAGTCAGCTTCTGGCCTGAAAAGACTGCACAACTTTCGAGCCACTGGTTCAGAAGCGACAAAGCCGATTGCAGTTCTGTATTCATTGTCTTCTTCGAAGGACGAAGAATCTTGTAGATCGCTTCGAAATCTTCAGAACATCGCCTCTTCCTGACCAGTTCTGCCCTGGCAGAGGACTGTTCATCTTCGGGAGATGAGGTCTCCCCCTTTTCCCCGGGGCGACACCCCGCAAAACATAACAACAAACCAAAACAGAAAACGACTCCAATCCGTTTCAAAGGAGCAATAAACATGGCAGGTGTCACTTCGAGCAGAAATTAATGGAATGCGATCATTGGAAAGGGGCTCTAGCCAACATCGATGTTCAAACCTTCGGTGTATCAGGTGAGAGGAAATTGAATCACCACCGAACACTTCCCCCCCGCTGCCAAACAACGGCAGATTCCAATGACAAAAGTAAACGCTGGACTCATATCAGGAAAAATATCAGGAATAAGTTAGACGGTATCGCGACTGGTTGCCAGCAAGTTTCGGCTGTTGGAAAAATATTCTCCGCAGGAAATTCGACACGCCCCGTTCATTCCCAACCAGGAAAAGAAAACCGGGAAAAGAAACAAGCTCCGCCCAGACGAGACAGGCGAGACGGGAATGCTGCGAATGCCGGTACCGTTTTGAACTGAAGGAGGCCTCACACCGAAAAATCAGACCGATTTTCGAACTTCCCTCGGCGTCCTGAACTCGCAGAGCCGATCCGCAGTCCCGGATCACGCCAGAGATCCTGACCACTCGTTTACCAGTACGCGAATCGCCAGAAGTTGTTGGATAATTTTCTTCAAATGGCTCAATGGAAGCATATTGGGCCCATCGCTTAATGCCTGATCGGGGTTGGGATGCGTTTCCATAAAGACGGCGTCCGCTCCGCAGGCAACAGCTGCTCGGGCGAGATAGGGGATCATTTTCCGGTTTCCACCAGTTGTTTTTCCGCCCGGT
>JALWSL010000200.1 GCA_027080405.1 Planctomycetaceae bacterium | reverse complement strand
CTCATGAATAGTCGGCAAAGGCTGCTTCCAGTAATGCCGCCTGTTCCAGCAGGTGACTTTTCTTGCTTCCTGTTGCGGGACTGGCCGAGGCGTCCCGCTCGATCGAACGCAGCGGGTACTTATCGAAAATGGAATTGCCGAAGTGTGCCCTGAGGAAACGGGTGGCACCCATATTTTCCGGTTCTTCCTGCACCCAGCGAACTTCCGTTCCTGCCGGGTACTGCGACAGAACCTGCTGCAACTCCAGATAGGGTAACGGATAAAGTTCTTCCAGGCGAATAATGGCGACATCGTCCCGTTTCAGTTCTTCCCGATGGTTGAGCAGGTCATAATAGACCTTTCCGGAACAGAGTAAAATTCGCGAAATATTCTGTTTATCGGGAACCAGTTCATCATCGAGAACAGATCTGAATTCCCCAGTTGTCAAATCTTCCAGGGTTGAAATACAGCGGGGGTGGCGAAGCAGACTTTTGGGGGTCATGATGACCAAGGGTTTTTTCCAGTTTCGCAGTACCTGACGTCGGAGCAGATGGAAATGTTGAGCTGGTGTAGAGGGAACGACAACCTGGATATTATCTTCGGCTGCCAGTGTCAGAAAACGTTCCAGGCGTGCACTGGAGTGTTCCGGTCCCTGTCCTTCAAACCCATGAGGCAGCATCATGACCAGTCCACTGAATCGATGCCACTTGTCTTCGGTGCTGGCAATAAACTGGTCGATAATGACTTGAGCCGTATTCGAGAAGTCTCCGAACTGGGCTTCCCAAACGACAAGTCCTTCGGGGCAATCCAGGCTGTAGCCGTATTCGTAGCCGAGCACACCAATTTCGGACAGTGGGCTGTTGTAAAGTTCCACCAGGCCCTGCTCTTCCGCCAGGTCTTTCAGAGGTCTGTGAACGCTTCCGTCTTCGATATCGTGCAGAACGGCGTGTCTTTGAGAGAACGTGCCCCGTTCGACATCCTGTCCGGTCATGCGTAAAGGGCGTCCCTGACTGATCAGGCTGCCAAATGCCAAAAGTTCGGCAGAGGCCCAGTCAAACGGATGTTCTCCTTTGGTCATTTCCCGGCGGTGTTCGAGTACCCGAATCAATTTTCGGTGTGGATGAAATCCCTCCGGGTAGTGGGTCAGGACCTTCATGATCCGATCGAGTTCTTCTGCGTTGACACAGGTGTCAACGTCGTCAGCATCAGAAACGGAGCCTCCCCGGTAGCCGTACCAATACCCGCCATATTCATCGAGGCAGCGAATGTACCGCTCTTTCTTCGCCACTTCCAATTCCCGTTCCAGCACGACCCTTCGGGATTCGACAATCTTCTCGGCTTCTTCTCTGGTAATTCCCCGCATCGAGAGCAGATGTTCGAGATAGTTTTCGAAAACGCTTTTCATCTTCTTGATTTTTCGATACATCAGCGGCTGCGTGAATGATGGTTCGTCGCTTTCGTTATGCCCGAGTTTGCGGTAGCAGTACATGTCGATCACGACATCTCGATGGAATGTTTTCCGGAAATCGAGTGCCAGGTTCACGACCTGGGCGACCGCCTCCGGGTCTTCCCCGTTCACGTGGAAAATGGGGATTTGCAGCATTTTCGCGATATCGGTTGCGTAGGTGCAGGAACGGGATTCATTACTGGAAGTGGTGAACCCGATCTGGTTATTCACCACCACGTGGAGCGCTCCGCCTACCCGATACGCATTCAATTCGCTGAGGTTGAGCGTTTCCTGCGTCACTCCTTCTCCGGCGAAAGCGGCATCTCCATGAATCAGAATTGCCAGGCCGGAGTCCCGATCGAAATCGCGTCTGCGATCCATTTTGGAACGCAATCGTCCTAAAGCGACGGGACTGATGAATTCAAGATGGCTCGGGTTGAAACAGAGTGATAGATGGACTTTATTGCCCTGTTCCGTAATCCAGTTGTGACTGTAACCGAGGTGGTATTTCACATCTCCCCGTCCCATGGAGAGTTCGGGATCGCTATCGACGAATTCCCGGAATATCTGGCGGTGGCTTTTTTTCATGATATTCGCCAGCACATTGAGACGGCCGCGGTGGGCCATCCCGATGACAATTTCCTTCGCCCCTTCATTCCCGACCTTTTCGATCGCCATGTCAAGCAGCGGAATAAGACTTTCCGCCCCTTCGAGTGAAAAGGACTTCTCGCCCAGAAATTTTTTCTGCACAAACTGTTCAAACAGAACTGCGTCGCTGAGCCGTTTCAGAATTCGGGTCTGTTCCTGGCGTGTCAGTTTGATGCGGTTGCCGGTTGGTTCCATTCTCGCCTGCAGCCATTCCCGCACATGCAGGGAATCGATGTGCATGAACTGCACCCCGATCGATCGGCAATAGGTTGTTTTGAGCCACTGCACGATCTCCCGTAATGTTCGCACTTCCGGGCCGCCCATCCAACTGGTGGAAAAGCGGCTTTTCATGTCTTCTTCCGTGAAGCCATAAAATTCTGGCTGCAATTCCGGAGGATTCCCCCGTGTTGAACCGAGTGGATCGACTTCGGCCAGAATGTGGCCCCTGACACGATAGTTGCGAATGAGCTGATCGAGTCGTTCCTGCCGGCCGGCGACCTCCATCCGCTGCGGACGTCTCAATCCTCCGCCATTCAGGGAAGGGGGATTGAAGATAGTGAACTCTTGATGTCGTGGTCTGATCGGCTCGGTCAAATCGGGGTGTTCTTCCCGATCCAGATCCGCAAAAAAGGCACGCCACTGTTCCGAAACGGTTTCAGGAGATTGACGATACTGCTCATAGAGCGATTCAAGAAACAGCAGGCTTGTTGCGTTATCTTCAATGTGATAGCGACCGTTATGAAGGCTGCCGTTTTGTGAGGCTGAGCGGTGACGACTGAAGGGAGCCGAACTGGACATCGACTTTTTCCTGGTTGATAGCTGGGGAGTTTTATGGTGAGCACAAATATCCAAATTCAATCAGGGAATTGTCACGATTTCGCAGGATCGGACAAGAGCGAATTGAGGGAAATTTCATCTGTTTCCGATTTTGTCCCAGAAAAAATGGTCGGGCCGAGCAGTCAATCGTGAAGAAGGGTCATCACGGGCGAGCAGCGAAATGTCTCCGACCTTATTGTTTGTCTTCTCCTGGCCCCTTCGTTGGCCTGCCTTGTCGTTGGCCTTGTCGTTGCCATTGAAATACTGGACAATCATGAAACGCTCCTTGCACTCAGCCGGACTGGATATGCCCAAATGGGAAATAAAACGGGACACGAAACAGAAATCACTCTCTCGCGACACCGTGATGCTTCCGGAAAATGGAAGTTGACGGCGGGGATCGCTTTGGCAGTCATGTTGATTCTCGTGGGCCTTGCCATGCCCTTTGTTCAAAATGTCCTGAGAGTCAACTGGATCAGAGACAAGGGGGGATATGTTAAAACGCTACCAGCGGAAGCTGTCAGGTTCCTGCCCGAGACGCTGCAGCAGGTTCTTAATACCGGCTACCTGGGCCTGGCCACTGGAGAAGTCACAGCCGTTTCGCTCTCCGGCCCGACGGTTGGAGATGAAGATGTGGCCAGGTTGGTGAGTTGTGTCAATCCGGAGTTCTTGGCAATAGAATCGGACCAACTGACCAATGATTGCCTGAGGCATCTGAGGAAAATATCCAATTTGAAGGGCCTCCGCATCAACAGTGTGCTGTTTACAGATGACGGTTTACATCATCTTGAATCGCTTCCTGGCCTGACGATACTGAGTTTGAAAGACAACAATGTGACAGATGCCGGACTGAAGCATCTGGATAAATTGCGGAAATTGAAAACACTTTCGCTCGACAATACAAAGGTGACAGATGTTGGCCTTGTCTTTCTTGCCAAAATGCCAAATTTGGAGAGACTGCTACTCAGCAAAACGGCTGTTAGTGACGCCGGGGTAGAACATTTGAGGGGGATGAAAAAACTGAAGTATCTGGAACTTGATGGAACCAGACTGACAGCCGAAGGGGTACAAAGCCTGAAAGCCGCACTGCCCAAATGCCACATTCATTGGTCCACAGCTGCTCCCTAGATCTGTCGGTTCCCATTTCAAACCCCTGTTTCAGATCCTGTTGATAAGTGATTCATTACAGAGAAGAATTCATACAGAAAAGATTCGCTCAGAAAGAGATACCCAGCCATGATTGTTTTGTTACGCCTGATAGTTCTGGTTTTAGCCGTCTGTATTGCCAATGCGTCCGGGAGTTGCAGTGCGAGTGAGGAGTGGAAAAGTGCCACTTTACCCCACTGCTTACCTGAAAAGCTGGGCATGGATTCGGCTCGATTACAGGTGATTGATGAAATTGTCGCGGAAGGGTTGTCACGAAAGAAAATGCCCGGGGCTGTCGTACTGGTGGGCTATCGCGGGCATATCGTCTATCACAAGGCTTTTGGATATTCGCAGCTCAAACCCCGCAAAGTACCAATGAGACCCGACACCGTTTTCGATCTTGCTTCACTGACCAAGCCCGTCGCGACAGCGACGAGCATCATGAAACTGGTTGAACGGAAACTTGTTGATCCTGATACCCCGGTTTCCAGATACATTCCCGAATTTGCGGTCAACGGAAAGGAGAGCATCACCGTCAGGCAACTGTTGACCCACACTGGCGGGCTGACACCGGATAATTCGATCAACGATTACAAAAACGGCCCTGCGGAGGCTTTTCGACGCATCCATGAACTGCACACGGTCTATCAACCGGGAACAGAATTTCGGTATTCCGATGTCGGTTTTATAGAACTGGGTGAAATTGTGGAACGTGTTACCGGGAAAAACATTCATGAGTATTCCCGGGAAAATCTGTTTGAACCGCTCGGCATGCGGGAAACGACGTATCTTCCCGATGCCGCCCTCCGGAAAAGAGCGGCGGTGACCCAGCAGCGGAATAATCATTGGATGCAAGGGGAAGTCCATGATCCCCGAGCCTATGCGCTGGGAGGAATTGCCGGACACGCCGGACTTTTTTCAACAGCGAATGATCTGGCCCTGTTCGCACAGATGCTAATCAATGAAGGCTGTCTGAACGGCTATCGGGCGCTCCGCCCCGAAACCGTCCGGTTAATGACAGCCCCCGTGAAGGTTCCCGGTGGATTCAGAACGCTCGGCTGGGATTCCCGTTCGGTTTATTCCTCGAACCGTGGCGATCTGTTTTCGGCTTCCGCTTTTGGCCATGGCGGTTTTACAGGAACAACGTTCTGGATTGATCCTCAGCAGAAACTGTTTGTCATTTTTCTCAGCAACCGCGTCCATCCGGATGGCAAGGGGGCGGTCAACCCGCTTTCAGGAAGGATCAGCACAGTTGCCGCCGCCGCGATTTGTCCTATGCACTAATTCTTAATCAGCGCATGAATAGCGTCAATAGAGTCATTTACAAACTGTATGCCACCAGCTTCGTTTGCAAATTCATTTTTGTTACTTCCGGTTACTCCCCGACCGGAGCCATTCAATCGCTGAAGATCGGCTTTCAATTTTTTCGTGGAGCCAGTTCGACGAGTCGGTTTTCCGATAAATCGATCAGGTAAAGTTTGCGATCGGGAAAGAACTTTTGCAGTTGGGCGACCGAATACTTCCGAGGCAACCAGTGGGCTCTCAAAATCCTGCTATCCAGGGCAGGATGGTTGATGACAAAATCGAGATGCAGATCGTCCGGTTTTTTCTTGATGAATACGACGGCCTTCTGTTTGATGTGCCGTTCGAGTAGTTGATTGAACTCTGCATGCTGTTTCCGGGCGAATTTGACCTCGCTGATTCCGGCTGACATATTCGAATTCCAGAACGGTTCAAATGTGGTGTAGGAAATCGTTAGCGAGATCAAAGGCAGAGAGATCCACCAGATTGCAGTCCAATGACGTTCCCTGATTCGTGCATTGTAGGTGAGTAATTGCGTACTGCGGGCGAAAATCAAAAGGAGAAGCGGAGCCGATTCAAACACATAATGCCAGTGCATGATGCCGTCGTACCAGTACGGAATATGAACCAGATGCAAACTGATCACCGCCGCCAGGATAGCCCACCACTGTCTACGATCTTTTTGCCCGATGGCACAAAAGAAGACCAGCCCGGCCAAACTCGGGATGATGCCGAGTGTCCATTGTCCACTTGCAATCAGTCGGTGTTTCTCATTTTCTATCGCCAGCGGGACCGTCAGTTCTTTTGCCCAGCGGTCATAATGTTCGATCACCGGCAGCGGGTGACCAGCCTGCCGATTTTCCTGAATCCATTTTTCGCCCCGGGTTCGATTATGGAAACCGTATTGGTGTCGGGGAGTGTGCAGTTTCGTGTACTGCCCGTAAGGTGTTTCGAAGGCGTTTCCGGTTATTTTGGCATTGTAAGGCAACATCAGCAGTAAACCGACCAGAATGGGAACGCCGACTGCCGAGAGTTGCCTGATCTTTTCAACTCTGCTGGCCTGATTCATCCGCCATACCGAAACCCAATACCAGATACCGTAGGGCAACCCGATTCCGAAAGCGGTCATCGGCCTGCAATACATCGCGAATGTCAATCCCACTCCGGCCAGAAAGGCGTGATGGTATCTTCGATCGATCGACCAGCGGTTGAACATCCAGAGAAAAAACATCAGCCCGATCAAACAGGGGTGGTGTGCCAAAAGCATGTTTCCAAACAAATTCAAACCGGGGGAGAAAGCACATAAAAGCCCTGCACATAATCCGGCCCCATTGCCGGAAAGATCACGTCCGATCCAGAAAGCAAGCAGACAGAAGATCCCCTGAGCGAGAAAATACCCCCAATAGGGAACACCGAGACTCGCAAAAGGGAGTAACCAAAGCCCGGTTCCGGGAAAATATCGGCTGGCAAATTTTCCGGGAAAATCATTCAGGATGTGCATTTGGTCGAACAATTCCGGGGCAGCTTCAAAGCGATCGTTCGTGATCCGCCCGCGAGCAAATGTCTCTGCCTGAAACAGATAGCTGTACTCATCATGATAAGCCGGGGGCAACGATCCAAAACGCCCCCCCGTCTGGGCGGCACAGGCGATTCCGGCAAAGGTCACAACGGCGGCAACCAGATATCGCAACCAGACGGGATCATGGGAGACCGGATTTGGGAAGGAATCGGAATGAGTCGACGAAGACGGCTGTTTTTCGTACTTCCCGGCCTGCAGCCACGCTTCTACTCGAACTGCGATTTTGCTTTGCGGATCGGTCAGGTGAAACCGCCACGTGTAAAGTATCGGGAGCAGGAACAGCCAGAGCAGATATGGGGATGTATCCGCATTGAAGGCGGCCATCCAGGCGACCAGCGGTTGGTTAGCTGCAAACGTAAACGCCCAATGCTGCCACTCCATGGGAACGATGAGCAACAGGGATGCAAGCAGGGTGAGAAAAGAGGCGATCGCCACCCTGCGCGAGGAGCGCTTCGATTCCGTATGGGAAGGCAAACGTTCATTCGAAGCGGCAGGAGATGATTTCATAGCAGCATGGTTACCTCAAGGCCTTGGCACAGCGACGCTGATCACCCGGGAGAATATGTAGCGGGGCCAGTTTGAAAAT
>JALWSL010000199.1 GCA_027080405.1 Planctomycetaceae bacterium | reverse complement strand
CTCGGCACTCAAACAATATGCTCCCAATCCCCAGCGGGAAAAAGAGTTGCGCCGCCTGCTTCCCAACTTTCAAATTACGAAAAAGGGAACCTCGAGTCGAGAGGAACGCGAACTGGCGACAACTCGATTGCAGCGGGTGAGGTTGACAAATTCGGGGCGTCAAACATCAAATCGGGTGCTCGAAAATTTAAGCCTGTTCCGTCGCCTGCCGGAGATACGATTCGAAGTCAACCCGGAAACATACGACTATTTTCTTGGTCACCCCGATGTCGTTGTCAGTTTGTGGCGGGCGATGGGAATTTCATCCATGCAACTCCAGCAGACAGGCCCGTTCCAGTACAAAATGGATAACAGCGACGGCACCAAAAGCGAAATGTTCTACCTTCGTCGAAGCAAAACAACAAACATCATTTACTGTAGAGGTGAATTCAAAAGCCCGCTACTGAAAAAACCGATCGCAGGCAGCGGCATTCTTTGCCTGCATTCAAAATTTGAAAAACAGAATAATGGCACCGTTTTTGTCAGACATAGTGCCGATGTATTTATCACCTTTCCCAATGCCGCGATCGAAACAGCCGCCAAGATGATTTCACCCGTGAGCAACTATATTTCGGATCGCAATTTTCAGGAAATCAGCCTGTTCATGCACACGATTTCTCTTTCGATGGCTCGCCAACCGAGCTGGCTGCAACAAATGGCCGATCGATTGCAAAACGTCCATCCCGATCGTCGACAGGAATTGCGCCAGGTTATTCTGAATAATTATCATCAGAATCAGAAGAGGCTTGCATCGCGCTGGGACGAACTGGAACAACCCGCGATGTAACAGGAAACGGGATGCCGCGGCGGGTCTTCCACCCCGGTTAATACCGGTTCAGATCCGCTTTTCCGCTCAGGCTGCGCCTGGCACATCCAGATTGAACACAACTCGCTGCTGATGTTTTCCCTGTTCAACCGCTTTGCTAATCGAAGGAAAGTGAATAGGATGGTGCAAACAACACCTGCTCAAACGGGATGGGCAAAAATGTCCGCACTCCCACTGGAGTGATGGCGGTTCTGACGAAGAACGGGAAAGCATCATGAAGTTCACAATAAATCTACTCACTGGCTTCACGCTATTTTTCCAGTTGTTAAATGCCGGGGTTGCGCAGCAGAATCGAAGAGCCTTGCCGCCGATCCGCATTTTGATGATCGGCGATTCGACCATGGCGACCTACAAAAATCCGCCCAAAGATCGCCCCGATCTAACCGGCTGGGGGCAAGTCTTTGCGGAGCGTTTCAACAAACAGGTCACCATCATCAACCAGGCCATTTCCGGACGCAGTAGCAAGTCTTTCATCACAGGTGGAAATTGGAAAAAAGCATTGCAAACGAAAGCGGACTACCTTTTCATTCAGTTCGGACATAACGACAGCCATCTTAACGAAAAGAAATCGACGGATGCGGCGACCGATTTTCGAGATTATTTACGCCGATACATCGATGAAGCCCGACAGGCAGGAGTGAAGCCGGTTCTGATCACGCCGATGACCCGCAGACGATTCCGGGATAATAAAATTGTCACCTCACTTCGCCCTTTTGCGGAGGCGATGATTATTGTCGGCAAGGAAAAAAACGTCCCGGTCATCGATTTACACGCCAGCAGTGTGAAACTGCACAACAAACTGGGCGAGAAAAGAAGTGGCTACTTCAATCCTTCCGCGACGGATCGCACACATTTTACCCGCCGCGGAGCAGCGGTGATTGCCCGGTTGGTTGCTGAAGAACTTTCCGAAAAGGTTCCTGCGTTGAAACCTTATCTCAAACTTTCTGCAGACACCGTTCTGCTG
>JALWSL010000198.1 GCA_027080405.1 Planctomycetaceae bacterium | reverse complement strand
ATCGGTGATGTTTCGGGAACCGATCTGGAAGAGATGTCACCCCGGGACGAAGTAAAAGCAGAATCAACAGAAGAAAAAACAGCGGAAGCCGGGAAAAAACCGGAACCTGTCAAAGCAGAGCAGAAAACCGATGAGGGGCCCGAAGAAAAAATTCCTCTCGGCGAATCGAAAGGCTCCCGGATTCGCGACATGAAACCCCGAGCCAGCCTGGTTCAAAGAGGTGTGAAAAAACCGAAGCCAAAACCGAAACCGGCTCTCCCGAGCATGGCCGTGCCTCCCAAGTTCAGCGTGGAGACTGCGAAAAAGAAAAAGGACGATACCCCCGCTCAAAAACCGGACGTCAAACTGACCGCCGATGTGCTTGATGGGCGAAGCCCCCTGGCCGCCCACCTGAAGAAAAGTGCGGAAGAGAAGCACGACCGCGAGCGCAAGGGAGATGTGCGCGGTGTCAGCGATAAAACAAAACGATCCCGATTGAGTTCGATGATCGACCAACGGGATCAGCGTCGTCAGCAGAGGAGGCGACTACGCGATGACGAAGAAGAACGGCAGTTCCAGCCAAGAAGAAAACGGCAGAAGCGAACCACGCCGATCGAGTACAAAACTTCCGCCGTGACTGAGCTTCCCATCACCGTTCGGTCGCTTTCCGAATCGATGGGGCGGCCTGCAAAAGAAATCATGACGGCTCTGTTTCATCAGGGAATCATGGCGAAGATCAATGACAGCCTCGATGAGTCGACAGCCATTGAAATTGCGATCGAACTCGGCGTCGATCTGGAGATCAAACGCGAAAAAGATATCGAAGAAGTCCTCAAGGAACGCCTGAAGACCGAAATACCTCCCGAGTCTCTGAAACCTCGTCCTCCTGTTGTCACCATTCTCGGGCATGTCGATCATGGCAAGACAACCCTGGTCGATGCGATCCGCGCCTCGAACGTGGTTGAGGGAGAGGCGGGCGGAATTACCCAACACATCGCTGCCTACCAGGTAGATCACCATGGTCAAAAAATAACCTTTGTGGATACTCCCGGTCATGCCGCCTTCGGTGAAATGCGGGCGCGTGGCGCGAATGTCACCGATATTATCGTTCTGGTCGTTGCCGCCGACGATGGGGTGATGCCCCAAACCCTTGAATGTATCTCGCATGCAAAGGCGGCCGGTGTGCCCCTTATTGTCGTTTTGAACAAGATCGACTTGCCGGATATCAATGAGCAGAAGGTTCTACAGGAGCTCGCCGCCCGGGATGTGCTTGTTTCAGAATGGGGGGGGGACACCGAACTTGTCCGCACCTCAGCCTTGAACAATTTGGGAATTGACGAACTGCTGGAGACGATTCTGCTGACGGCTGAACTGCACGAGTACAAGGCGTCGGAAGATGTTCCAGCCTACGGGATTTGTCTGGAAGCGTTTCAGGATGAAGGACGCGGCCCATTAGCCTGGATGATTGTCCAGCAGGGTGTGCCGCGTATTGGTGATGTCATTGTCTGCGGCACTGCCTTCGGAAGAATCCGCGCGATGTTTTCTGACAGCGATGCCGAAATCACCGAAGCGTTCCCTTCCATGCCGGTGAAAGTGGCTGGACTCGATTCTGTTCCCGATGCCGGCGAACACTTCTTTGTCATGGAAGATATTGAGCAGGCCAGGGAAATTGCAGAGCAGCGCATCCATCATGGTCGAACGGTCTCATTGGCGGATCGCGGCGGCCCCAAAACCCTGGAAGAGATTCTCAGCGGTTCCGGCCCCAAAACACTTCCATTGATCCTCAAAGCGGATACTCCCGGCTCGATTGAGGCACTAACCGGGGAACTGGGCAAGTTTGAGCATCCGGAAGTGAAGATCGAAATTCTTCACACCGGCGTTGGCGGCGTCAATGAAAGTGACGTTTCTCTGGCCGCTGCCTCTGGAGCGATTATTGTCGCTTTCCATGTCGTGGCGGAAGATCGTGCCCGAGTACATGCCCAGAAGGAAGGCGTTGAGATCCGTCGCTACTCGATTATTTATGAGGTCACGCGCGAGATCAAACAATCACTCGAAGGATTGCTTGCCCCCGAAACTGTCGAAGTCCCGACTGGCCGGGCGATTGTTCTGCAAACCTTCAGCGTCAGTCGCACAGGAGTGATCGCGGGCTGCCGAATCCTGAACGGCGTCATTGACCGAAACGACAGAGTCCACGTGATCCGGGATCAGGCGATCCTGAACGATTACCCGATCGCCTCTCTGCGAAGGGAAAAGGATGATGTCAAATCAGTACGGGAAGGCATGGAGTGCGGAATCCGCCTGGACGGATTTAACGACATCAAAGAAGGAGACATTCTGGAGGCATTCCGACTTGACGAGATAAAACGGTCGCTTGATGATTGAAGCTCGTTTATTTCTGGCAACGTACGCCCCGCCTCTTCAATACTTCGGAACCTGCAGACGAGTCCCGAAACCTGTTTTGCGGGGTAGACCAATTACTCAACAGACAAGTCATTAACGCGATCGGAATTTAGCAAGGCAACCGCCAGATGGCGACACGTAGAACAGCAAAAGCAGCCCGGGCCATTCGGGAAATCATCAGCTCGGCTATCCTTCTGGAATTGAACGATCCTCGCGTCAAGAATGTAACAGTTCTGGACGTCGAAGTCGCTGCCGATATGCGTTCAGCCAAGGTTTATGTCAGCATCATGGGAAGCCAGAAGGAACAGAGTCTCTGTCTGCGCGGACTGGAATCTTCAAAAGGGTATCTTCAGAAGAAAATTGCAGAACGACTGACAACACGCTACATTCCCGTCTTGACTTTTGTCCTCGACGACAGTGTGAAAAAGAGCATCGAAGCATCAAGAATTCTCAAACAGTTGGCTGAGGACAGAAATCGGGCCACGGAAGCCCCGGAACAGAATGATTCCACGCAGCAACAGGAAGAGCAATCGGATTAGGGCTGCAGCGGGCAGTTGATGGGCAACACCTCGGACTATTTCGCAGGCAACATTGATAAAAAACATTCAACATCAATTGGAAGGCTTGACACAGAAGGATTGACATAAGAAGGAGCCCCGCCTGCCACCTTCAGCCTCTCCGAAAGGATACGCATCTTTTCACCTCTGAAATGAATGGATTATCGATAATGGATGACGTCAGAAAATTGCGAAAAAAGCTTCGACAGGTTATAAACCCGACCATTCGTCAGACAGAACACCGCTTCGTCAAATAGGGTTGACGGCATTTTTGGCTTGATACGCAATAATCAACACGCAATAGGTGGATAATTAAAGATGGCTGCTTCCAAAATCAAGGCTTCCGACCGCAGTAAAGTCTGTCAGCAGATAGTAACGATTCTCAAAAAAGAGTACGGCTCCCGGGCCCCTTCTTACGAATATAATGTGCTTGACACGTTACTGTTTTCCATTTGTCTGGAAAACAGCAACGCCTCCGACGCGGAGAAAGCACTGCAGCGACTGAAAGATGACTTCTACGATTACAATGAACTGCGAGTCAGTTCAATCACGGAAATCCAGAATGCGTTTGTCGACATGAGCGATCCGGAATGGCGGGCGATGCGCGTACGGGAAGTGCTGCAATTCGTTTTTGAATCCGGTTACACATTTGATCTGGAAGATCTCAAAAAGAAAACCATGGATTCGGCTGAAAAACATCTGAAAAAAATCAAATCTTTAACCCCCTTCTCAATTGCCCACACCCTTTTATATGCCCTCGGAAGCCATATCGTTCCTGTCAGTGACAGTATTCTATCCACTGCAATCTGGCTCGGATTGCTCGAACCGAAAACGAAAATCAAAACCGCTGCGGAGCAACTGAAGGGCGCGGTACGAAAATCGGATGTCCCTCTGTTTTATTATCTGTTCTCCTGCCTGGCCTCCGATTCAAAATATCAGAAGATTATGGAATCCGTTCCGCCAGCTGATCCCGAAACACCACTCGACTCCCTTAAGGCAGTTCCCGACCGTTTGAAAGCCCTGATTGCAGGCAAATTGAAGGTTCCACGAAAACCGGCAAAAACAAAGACGGTAAAGAAAAAGGCCGCCGAGTCGAAAACTTCAGGAAACGCACAAAAGCCTGCCAGCAAGAAAGCCACCAGCAAAAAGAAAACGGCAACGAAGAAAAGTAGCGCAACCACATCTGGCGCAACCAAAAAGAAGACTGCCACCAGGAAAACAACTAGCAAGAAGGCGACCGGCAAGAAGGCGACCGGCGGGAACAAGGCAGTCAGCAACCCCCCTGCCAAAAAGAAAACATCAGCAAAGAAAACTGCTGGCAAGAAAAAGACCGCTGTAAAAAAAACAGCGGAAAAGCCGAAAAAGAAAGCCGTCAAGAAAAAAACAAAGACCACAAAGAAACCCCGTAAGTAGTATTGTGAAACCAACGGCCTGGCGTATCTGGATCGGGTGCATCTGAATTCAATCCTGACGAAATCACTCCTCCTTTATCGAGACCACTTTTTAACAGAAATGAGTATTTTCAATGACTAAAAACTACCGTGCTGAGGTCGATGCAGCGACAGCTGAGATGGACTTCGACAAAAACAACTATCAAATCGAACTGGAAACAACACTCGGAAACATTCTTCTCGATTTGTGGCCCGATGTCGCACCAGAACATGTGAAAAACATTTATGGACTGGCGAAAATCGGTTTTTATGATGGAGTGATTGCCCATCGTGTCATTCCGGATTTCGTCGTACAGATCGGGTGTCCACAGGGAACCGGAACGGGTGGCCCCGGTTACACAATTGACGCCGAGTTCAATGATAAACCGCACGAAGCGGGTGTACTTTCGATGGCTCGCACGAATGATCCGAACTCCGCCGGGTCACAGTTTTTCATCTGCCTGGGACGGGTTCCCCACCTGGATAACCAGTACACGGTTTTCGGCAAAACGGCCAATCAGGAATCGCTTGATGTTGTCATGAAGATCGGAGGGGTTGATACCAACTCGCAGGATCGACCGTTGGAAGATGTCAAAATCCTTTCCGCCAAGGCGATTGAAACTCCCAAATAATTTGCCAAACAAGCCGGTTCATCCCACTGAACTCCAATTCTCCCTTGGATTTAGTGGGATTTTTTCATGGATAATCCCACTGAATGGTTTGGCATCAAAGGAATTACAAACTAGGATAGAGAAAGAGGATAGGAAGACTTCTCGCTTCCTGAAGGCGTTTTCGACGGGCATACTTTCGAATTGATGTTGGACGCCGCTTACAGTTTGTCGCTGATGAAATGCCCAACGGGCTAGACATCGATCGCTGCCTGCAGCACCAAGAAATCACGAGGAAACATATGTCCCGAACCCCGATCGCCCTGTTTTTGTTGATACTCTCCCTCCCTGCGTTTGCCCTTTCCGGTGATCAGATCGCGTTTTTTGCACCAGCCGGTTCATCAGCAGAATCGTCATTAGCGATACAAAAAAAACCAGCGACAGATTCTCGCTTGCATGAAGATTTGAGCTGGATGCCCAAAAAGGAAACGGGAGCGGATCGGTTTCTGAAACAGCACCCTGAATCCGATGGGCGAGGTGTTGTTGTCGCGATTTTCGATACAGGTGTCGATCCCGGAGCTGCCGGATTGCAGACCACCCCGGATGGCCGTCCCAAAATCATTGACATGATCGATGGCACCGGCTCTGGTGATGTCCAGATGGGGAAAAAGGTAAAAGCGGAAAAGGGAAAGTTGACCGGGCTAACCGGCCGGGTATTGACAATCGATGAAAAATGGAAAAATCCGACCGGTGAATATCGTCTGGGGCTGAAGGCCGGCTACGACCTGTTTCCGGAAGAACTTGTCGCCACGCTCAAAAAGGAACGGACAAAGGAATTCAAAAAAGCCGAACGCGAACACCAGTCCGAACTGAGGCGAAAGCTGGCTCAATGGGACGCCGATCATCCCTCACCCAATGCAGAACAGAAGAAGGAACGACTCGAACTGAAAGCTCAAATCGACCTGCTCGATGAAATGATCAAATCGTATTCCTCTCCCGGCCCGATCTATGATTGTCTCGTTTTTCACGACGGAAAGCACTTTCGTGCCGTCGTCGATACTGATGCGGACGGAAACATGGCTGAGGAAATGGTGATGACCAACTTTCGCCTCGAACGGAAATTCAACACCTTTGCGGACCCGATCAACGTGAATTTCGCCGTCAATATTTATGAATCGGGAAAAGTGCTTTCGATTGTGACCGATACGGGCGCGCATGGCACACACGTTGCCGGAATTGTTTCTGCTTTCTATCCCGACAAGCCGGAATGGAATGGAGTGGCACCAGGTGCCCAGATCGTCTCTGTGAAGATTGGTGATACCCGTCTGGAAGGGATGGAATCCGGCCCTGGTCTGGTTCGCGGATTGAAAGCGGTTCTGGATAATCATTGCGATTTGATCAATATGAGCTACGGCGAACCGAGTTCCACGCCAAATCACGGAAGAATCGCCGAACTGTATGCGGAAATCGTGCAGGAGCATGATGTCATTTTTGTTTCCAGCGCGGGCAATGCCGGACCAGCCCTTTCAACGGTCGGTGCCCCCGGTGGAACGACTTCCGAATTGATTGGGGTGGGAGCATACGTCTCTCCCGAAATGATGCGTTCCGAATACTCCTTGCGGGAAAAACTGCCCGGTTTGCCCTACACATGGACATCACGCGGCCCAACTTCGGACGGTGATCTCGGCGTTGATATTTTCGCTCCCGGCGGGGCTATTTCACCGGTTCCCAACTGGACACGTCAGGCGAGCCAACAGATGAACGGAACCTCGATGGCTTCCCCGAATGCGTGTGGTAACATCGCGTTGCTGCTCAGTGCGGCAAAGCAGAAAAAAATCGCGTACACTCCCCATTCTGTACGAAAAGCGATCCAGAATACGGCTATTTCCGTCAAACAGGCCGACGTTTTCGGGGCGGGGCCAGGCCTGCTTCAAATCGACAAAGCGTGGGATTATCTGGCCGCTCATGCCGATTCATACGCTCACCAGTTGAATTACAAACTGAGAATCCCCGCGTTGAATGATGCGCGCGGGATTTATCTGAGAGAAGCGTATCAGACAAAGGAACCGACCGCATTTCGGGTTTATGTCTCAGCGAAATTGAAAGAGAAGGCGACGATCAAGCAGCGACTGGCCGTTTCTGAAACATTCGTATTGAAAACAACAGCCGACTGGGTGAAGTGCGGCGACCTGCTTCATCTGACCCACGGCGGCAACCGTTTTGAAGTGCTGGTTGATCCGACTCAACTATCCCCGGGCGTCCATTATGCGGAAGTGCAGGCTTGCCTGAAAGAGAAGCCGGACGGGCCGATCTTTCGAGTCCCGGTAACAGTCATCATCCCACAAGAAAGAAAAGGCCAGCAAGCTGATGAAGCGACTGTTCAATGGGAAGAAGATTTCAGTTCCGGAATTGTCCATCGAAAATTCATTGACGTTCCCGAGGGAGCCGCCTGGTGTGAACTGGAAATGCTGTTGTCGCAACCGTCCGATGTTGGGTCTCTCTGTCTGTCCGACCTACTGTCTGTCCGTCCATCTACCTGCC
>JALWSL010000197.1 GCA_027080405.1 Planctomycetaceae bacterium | reverse complement strand
TAAAATGAATTCACAAGTCTGCTGCCCCGATAGCCACTCACATGCATTTGGCCAGGCAATGTCCCTTTGGCCGGGCCGGGACCGAATGCTTCATCGGTCGTTTTCCACTGACCATAGGTTTCGCTTTCAAAATCGGCGATCAGAATATCATCTTCCGCATTTTCTGCAGTTGCGGTAACAGGAACCGCCCCGACAAACAGAACGGAAAGGAGAATAACGGCAAATGATTTCATGATGTCCTGCTCGCAATGGTTGGAATGAAAGGAAACGGCCGTGGTATCGCGCAGGGTCTCACCCGGTTTGGCATGGAATTCGACACACAACGGTTGTTCCCCGATCTTTGGTGGAGTCGATTTGCATCGTTCCTCCCAATCTTTCGACAACTGTCCGAGCCAGAAAAACCCCCAGTCCCATTCCTTTGCCTGTCCGCTTGGTGGTAAAGAATGGTTCGCCAATGCGAGAGAGAATTTGATCCGGAATACCATCCCCTGCGTCGATTACGGTGAGAACAAGCATACCGTTTTCGCAATCAAGTTTCACCCGTACATTTGCATGGGGGGGAGAGGCTTCCAGGGCATTCTTGATTGTTCCCCGCAGTGCCTGAGCCGTGACATACGGGCTGACGCGAACTCGACAGGATTCCGCTTCCGGGGAAAGAGAAGTGATGACACGCGAGGGCTGCTTGACCTCTTTCATAATCAGATCCAGCAACTCCTTTCCCGTCAGGGAATCCTTTTTTTCGATCGTTTCTTCTCCTGCCTGGGCAGACATATGATTCAGAATGAATCGACAACGATCCAGTTCCGAGCGGATCAGGGCGATATCTTCCATCAGGTGGGAATGGTTCGCCTCGTCCTGCTGCGATCGCGAAACGCTGAGGCTGTGCTGTATTTCTCCCGCGATAATCGCAATGGAGCCCAAAGGAGTTGACAACTCGTGCGCTGCCCCGGCTGCCAGCGTGCCCAGCGCCTCCAGTTTTTCGCCACGAATCCGCTTGGCTTCCAAATCGCGGATCAGTATTTCCCGCCTTCTCAGTTTCCCGGTGATGAAAGTGGAAAAGAAGATGATAACCGAAGCACATGTAATAAACGCGCACAGGGCACCATTATGCGCCAACGTGATGACGCCGGTCTTCCGGATAGCGGGAAGGTAATCCTGAAACACCGCAACCTGCAACGGATGGTGGTCGTACAACAGGAAAGCATAGCAGAAAATTGCGAGAAAATTCAGGCTCCAGGCGACTGGAGCAGACAGTTCGATGCCCACCAGACAGAGATTGACAAAATAAAAAATCCAGAATGGATTCCCCGGCCCTCCACTGAAATACAGCATGGCCGTTAACAGAAGCAGGTCGACAGCCATCACCGCGGAAAATATGGCAGACCATAATCGCGAACGCTCCCGTTCCTCCAGCGGATCGTGGGCCCGTAAAAACCAGGCGGTCAACAAGAAGTTGCTTAGCGCTGTTACGCCTATGGCCGCCGCAAGGGGGAGCAACTCCAGAGGTACTGCAAAAAAATAATTGACAACCAAAACAACCAACAACTGCCCCAACACGGCTACCCAGCGCAGGGTAATAAACCAATGGATACCGATCGTGCCGGGCGGAATGGCAACTGCCCCCTGCTGTTGCGAGAGTTCAGCAGCTTTCGTGTTGGAATCAGCGGTCGTTTTCATGGACCCGCCTTGGGCGAACACCCAGGAAGTGAGTTTGATTCAAGAATCGTCAAATTTTTGGAACTGTGAGTAAGCTAACAGATTCCCCTTGATGTATGAAGTTACCGTCATATTGTTGCTTCACAGGCGTTAGCGGATATTCAAGTCCAGAATTGTGTGGTTTCCCGAAACCGACCTAAAATATGGACGAGTTGCTTGAATGAGTTATCTGTGAGGAGTATCGTGAATTGTGAATTACCTGCGTGAAAGCGATTTCAGCTTTCTGACCCTATTGCATCTTCGGGTTTTGTGTTGGGGAGTCGTTTCTTCTCTTAAAACCCGAATGGGCACAATCCTGACTGTTCTTACCAAAGGAGCTTTCCCCATGTTGCGTCGAATTTTCTTGAGTCTGGCTGTGATAAGCCTCTTGACGGTCTCTGCCAATGCTGCAGATATCGATCTCTCCAACGCCAAATGTCCCGTTGCCAAAAAGAAACCCGCCCAGGCTGGCCAGCACGTTGAGTACAATGGAGGTACCGTCTATTTCTGTTGCGGCAACTGCAAAAAGGCATTCAGCAAAGATCCGGCCAAGTTTGCCGCTCGTGCCAATGCACAATTGGTTGCCACCAAGCAGGCGAAACAGAAATGCTGCCCATTGACCGGTGGTAAACTGAATGGTTCGACTGCGATCACCGTCGCCGGGGCAAAGGTCTGTTTCTGCTGCAATAATTGCAAGGGCAAGGCAGTCGCCAAACAGGGAGACGAACAGGTCGACTTCGTATTCGGCGAAAAAGCATTCAAAAAGGCCTTCAAGGTCTCCGGGAAGTAGTCCTTGGCAGCCTCGATAAGACCGGTAGATAACGGTAAATAACAACAGCGAAAGCATCCTCGAAGTGGGGATGCTTTTTCTTTTGCCGATTCTGCAAAGCCTCTTTCTTAGCGGTTCTGGCTTTTGGTGCGATCAGGCGATTTGCGCATAACCAGATGTGGCTCGATTTTTTTGAATGTTTTCTTTCCGATCCCTTTTACGTTTCTCAAATCTTCCACTGCAGAAAAGGGGCCGTGCTTTTCACGATACAGGACAATTCTTTTGGCGAGCACTTCCCCGACACCATCCAGCATGGCGTATTCAAGCCAGTTCGCTTCGTTGATATCGATCAGGTAGGAAGATTTCATTGCAGAGAGCCTGTGCACCTCAATCTCTGCTTCTCCCCACCGCGAGAGATCCACCCATCGCCAACCCGCCCATAAAAGTAGAAACAGGCAGACCCCGACAACAATTTTCTGATCTCGAGACGTCAGCGATTGCGCATCTGTTTCGGCCGATGCCTGCTCGCCTGATCCGCCCTCTTTGGTTTCTCTTTCCGATTCAGCTTCGGATTTTCGATTCCCCATTTCGAACACATCCCCCTATCGCCAAGCGAGCCGTTTCAGAAATTCACCAAATGCAGCATGTTTATCTTCCCTCTACACAAACATGGTCTGCATGGCAGGCACCGCGTTGCCGTGCTCCCGATGAGGCGCACTCGCCACACTACGGCTCCTGCCGCCACCGATGGCATTTCACCTTGCTCCATCTGTCAGGGGCGTCCTGTGATGTCGTGAATATTGCCCGTCCTACTCGGCAGGCATTGCGACTTGCTGTTTTGATTGCAGGTAACCGAGCAGATCGCGGATTTGTTCCTCGCTGAATTTTTCTATCAGGCCGTTCGGCATCAGCGAGAATTCAGATGGCTTGATCAGTTCGATACTCTCGGCGTCCAGATTCAGCAATTCCTTTTCAGTTTGAACCGTCACCGACTTGTCTGTTTTGCTGACAACAACTCCATTAAGCACCTGTCCGCTTTCCAGCAGAATCGTCGAAATCTTGTATTGATTCGGCACCACTGAAGAAGGCGAGATGATGTTGACGAGCAGATAATCGATACTGTCGCGGTTGGAACCGGTCAAATTCGGGCCGATATTTTTTCCGGAATCGAACAGGCGATGACAGGTCGCACAATTCTTTTCAAACAACGCCCTGCCCTGTGAAAGATTCGCTTTAGCAAGCACGGCAGGCGTCATTTTTTCCTTGAGGGTTGCAATCCGTTTCTGCTTTTCGGCATCGGTAGTACCCAGTCTCCCCCAAACTTCCGCCAGCAGTTTATTGAGGGCGGGATCATTGAAACTCGCGATCTGTCTTGCCTGCGAAGCAGAAAGGGACGCATCGACCGGATTGTTGTTTTTGAGTTTGAGTTGCTCCAGCAAAAACCGGGCGAATTCTTTCCGGGAGCAGAAGGTATCCAACGCAGCGGCCTTGGTCTCTTTGCGGAATCGGTAAAATCGACTGAGCAATAATCGCGGAATTTGCGGGTCATCGAAACCTGCCAGTCCGCGTGCAGCGACATCTTCCAGAATTTTATCAGTAACACTTTTCTTGAGCAGCTCCAGCAACCCCTCCGGCTGGCTGGAGATCAGAATTTCCAACGCGTTTCTTCTTTCGATCGGCGTGGCTTCGGTATCGGTTACCAATTTCTGCAGGTCATCCATTGCCCGGCCATCGCCAAAAACGACGGAAAGTTCCCGTGTCATTTCCTGTATGCTTTTGTTGGAAGATGCCATCAGTTCGCCATTCACCTTTCCCCAATTCGCAGGAGCGGGTGTCTTTCGCCAACCTCTGGTCGCTGCGGTCATTCCTTCCAGAAGGTTCAGGCGAAAATCGTCGCTGGCGTTCGGCTGGATCAATGCCGCTGCCAACTGTTTTGTGACCGGGCTGTCCTCTCTGTTTTCATGCATCAACCGTCTTGCAAGGAACTTCTGGATGAGGGGAATGTTTGAACGCCGCATCAGTTTCAATGCAGCTTCTGGATGGCTGGCAACAGTCGGCTCGATGCCGTACCAGATCAGCAGAGGCAAGTTGTGATCGCTTGCATCTTCTGCGTGAGAGCACAATATGTTCGCCAACTCGAAGCACTCTTTGCCAGACATTTTGAACAGCGCCGAGGCAAGATACAGCCGCACGAATGGCGACTCCTCCCGTTTGGCCAGATCAATAAACGAGCGGGCAACGTCCGCCGAAAGGCGTTCATCATTGCTGAGCAGGCGGACGCCCCAAACCCTCTTGTATTCATTCCCGCTTTTCAGCAATGCCATCTGATCCGCCTGTGAAAATTCACCAAGAGAGTAAAGCAGCCAGATGGCTCGTAACTGTCGGGTGAGATCGGGATTCGCTTTCGCCATTTTCTTCAGCGTTGGAATGACAGAACGAAGATCTTCACCAGCCAGTTTGCGATCTACCAATATTCTGCGCGCATGGCGAACGTACCAGTCATTTTTGTGAAGCTGCAGTTCGACGAGTTCATCCAGACTTTTTGCCGAAAGATCGTCGCCGGAAGATGGGTTTGGTTTCCCGTAGGTGATTTTGTAGATGCGTCCAGAAGTTCGATGCACGCCGTCGTGATCGTGGCATTCGCCCAGATCGGTCCAGTCACTTAAATAGACGCCGCCGTCTGGCCCGTAAATCATATTCACGCCACGGAACCATGGCTGATTGGCAAACAGGAAATCCTTGCCATGTTTGATGACGTACCCGCTTCCCTGCCGTTCAGGAATATCCTGATTCACCCGGCGACCGTGCGTGTTGCACATGAACATGTGGCCGCGGTATCGATCGGGCCAGTTGTCTCCCTGATAGATCATCAAGCCGCAATGCGAATGCCCGCCGCCCAACTCGCCATGCTTGCCGGTTGAGGTTCTGCTTTCGGTCCACTTGACAGAATGATCCCAATGATAGTGGTCTGCGTGTTGGTCGATCAACTCGTAATAGTGCGGATTGAAATCGGCTCCGTACATACGAACGTAATGCGCATTCGGAAAAACGTGCCAGGCGTGTCCGGTTACGTTGTTGGTGAAGAAGAATTCGCCAAAGTCGTTGTAATCGAGTCCCCACGGGTTGGTCGTTCCATGCGCGATCACCTCAAAACGATGAGACTGCGGATGAAATCGCCAGATGCTGCAATTCAATTTCGTCCGCTCCGCCTGCGAATCCCCCGGCTTGCCCACAAAAGAGGTCGCAAGAATCCCGTGCCGACCGTAAATCCAGCCATCTGGCCCCCAAATCATTCCACCAACAATGTTGTGACCGACCTCCCGATAATTGAACCCATCCAGAACAACTTGCGGATTGCCATCGGCTCGATCATCCCCATTTTCATCCGCCAGCCAGGCGAGTGTTCCATGATTCAGAATCCAGCACCCTTTGGTGCCGGGCAGTACCGAAGTCAGTTGCAGTCCCTGATCCCAGAAAACTTTTCGCTCGTCGTGTTCGCCGTCGCCATCGGTATCTTCAAGAATCACCAACTGATCCCGCAGTTCTTCGTCGTAACCATGCTTGGCGTAAGTGAAGCATTCACTCACCCACAAACGCCCGCGGTCATCGGTCTCCATTGAAATCGGCTGGGCAACATCCGGCTCTCCCGCAAACAGCGTTACCCGAAAACCATCGGGCACGGTAATCATTTTCGCTGCCTCGATCGGCGTGGGAGGCTCCTCCCCTTCCGCTTGAGAATTGTAAACCGCTTTGCCCGCAGTCGCCGTTTGTGCAAAAACGGCTTCCGTCGTACAACAGGCAAAAATCAGTGCAAGAAGAATCAGATTCAATAATGTTTGGATCATTACTTTCCCTGTCAGTAATTGTAAGGCATCCGCGATGCGTTTTGATGTCTGTCCCCCGCTTCTTTTTAGTGTAATCAGAGTGGTGAAAGATTGCCATCTCGTTAGAATGAGGCCCGGATCAAGTCATTTATTGAGGGAGCAAAGATGTTGCGGATCAAATCGATTCTGGAAAATTCCCAACCGGAAGAATCACTCGATGTACACGGCTGGGTGCGGACGCGCCGCGATTCCAAACAGGGATTTTCGTTCATCGAACTGAACGATGGCAGTTGCATGCGCAACCTGCAAATTGTTGTTGATAAAGAAGTCCCCGGCTACGAGGATTCGATCAAACTCGTTACCACCGGAGCCGCCCTCAAAATTGCGGGAACGGTAAAAGAATCCCCCGGCAAAGGGCAGCGGATCGAACTGCATGCGACACACCTGGAAGTTCTCGGAACGGCTGATCCGGAAACGTTTCCCCTGCAGAAAAAACGGCACAGCTTCGAATACCTGAGAGAAATCGCCCACCTGCGGCCGCGATCGAATACGTTCGGGGCAATCGCCCGGGTTCGCAATGCGGCCACGTTCGCGATTCATCGCTTTTTCCAGGAAAACGGTTTCATCAATGTGCACACGCCGATCATCACGACCAGCGATTGTGAAGGAGCCGGTGAGATGTTTCACGTCACCACGCTCGATCTGGCGAAGCTGGCGAGATTGCAGACAGAGATCGATTACTCACACGATTTCTTCGGCAAACCGGCTTCGCTGACTGTCAGCGGGCAACTCGAAGCGGAAATTTTCGCCACTTCTCTTGGCCCCTGTTACACGTTCGGCCCGACCTTCCGGGCAGAGAACTCGAACACGACACGGCACCTGGCAGAATTCTGGATGGTCGAACCGGAAGTCCCTTTCGCCGATCTGGATGACAACATGCGACTGGCTGAAGATTTCATCAAGTCTGTCATCTCCCACGTTTTGGAAACATGCCCGGAAGATATGGAGTTTTTCAATCTACGAATTGACAAGACCGTTCTTGAAACGCTGCATCATATTCTCGACCACGAATTCCATCGACTCAGCTATACCGATGCCGTTTCGATTCTGGCCTCCGCAGAAAAAGAATGGGAGTTTCCGGTTGAGTGGGGACACGATCTGCAATCCGAACATGAACGATATTTAACCGAAGAGCACTTCAAAAAGCCGATCATTCTGTACGATTACCCGCG
>JALWSL010000196.1:444-7525 GCA_027080405.1 Planctomycetaceae bacterium | reverse complement strand
GGCCTACTGCGGACGATTCAACTTCAAGGGGACTGACCAACAGAAGTTTGTCGGCGATCTCTCCGGAGGAGAACGTAACCGGGTACATCTGGCGAAACTGCTTCGCTCGGGGGGCAACCTGCTCCTGCTGGATGAACCGACAAACGATCTCGATGTTGCGACGTTGCGTTCACTGGAAGAAGGGTTGAACAACTTCGCAGGCTGTGCGATGGTCACCAGCCACGACCGCTGGTTTCTGGATCGCATTGCCACACATATTCTCGCTTTCGAGGGGAACAGCCAGGTTGTCTTTTTCGAAGGAAACTACAAAATGTATGAAATCCAGAGAAAAGAACGCCTCGGCGAAGAAGCGTCCCGCCCTCATCGCATGAGATTCAAGTCAATCACCGGAATATGATCCTGCCCGCCCCAGTTTCCGGTTTTCCGAGTGAGCCGGTTCAGTTCGGTTCAATTTCCGGGGCAGGGGTTTCAGTCGAATCGAACTGCGATGGTTTTTTCCGCAAATACAGGCACGCAAAGCCAAAAAGCAGAAACTGCAGCATGGGAAGTTCGACGAATGTGACAACCGAGTAAAACAACCGCTGGGGCAGGTAAACGTAAAGGGAAGAATCGACCCGCGGCAACCAGGTAAACAGTTCATAAAAGACGACTGCTCCCAACATCAGCGAACCTGCTCCAATCAGTACATAGCCGGCCTGCCTGCATAAACTGGCATCGCAATGCCAAAGGAGATACAGGGGAGCGCAGAGCATCGCCATCCAGAACAGGTGACAGGCGAGCAGGTCTTCCACTCGGGGGCCACATCCCCAGGGACCACAAAGAACGTGAGACCATTTCGTGGAAAGTGATCCCACCAGAATGGCTCCCTGCATGGCTCCACCCCAGATCAGCAATAATATTGTCCACCGCAGCAACTTCATTATTTTTCCTGAAACTTTTGCTAACGAGTCCCTGCTTCTGTCGGCTGTTATTAACGGCTACCACGGGATGATCATACAGCAAGGAAAAGATCAGTTCGGTGAGCTGATTCACGCATCCCCCAAATGGGCAAACTTTTCTGAATTCGAAAACAGTGGTTGATGTTGCGTTTTTGCATCAAATGCGCAAAAGCAACACGCCCGGTTCGGACGGATGTTTTTTATGGAAGCGCCTTCCATTTCTCAGAATCATAAAAATGGGAGATTGCTTTTGGTTCCCCTGGCACTTTAGGCTGAATTCATCAAACATTTTTAAAACTGCCTGAAAAGCACGTGGATGACAGACAGAGTTGTTCGCCAACACAGCTTGAGAGGTGGAAACAGAGGGAGAGGGGATGATGAATCAGAAAAAACAGACAAAAGGTTTGAAGCTTGACGATTGGAAACTCTGGTTCCGTCTTGGGACGATCGGTTTTCTATTACTGTTTGCCACTCGGGGAAACAGCCAGGAACTCCAGCTTCTGCCTGCTCCGACAGAAGAGGCAAAACAAACGACAAAGCAGGCGGGAAAAGCGTCACTGATCATTACCGATGAGAAAAAGAAGAAGGGCTTGCCGGTTCTGATCGCGCCTTCAGAAAAAAAAGAGGATGTTTCCAAAAAGAAACCAACTGCAAATCCTGAAAACCCGGCTGAAATCGCCCCAATGCCGGTCATCGCGCCTCAGCAGACTCCCCAATCTCCGTTGAAGAAAAAGGGAGCAAAAAAATCAGGCTCTGCAAAAAAGAATCTGAAAAAGAAGCTCTCCCCAAAGCAGACGCCGGCAGATTCCAGGACCGAGCAGTGGTCGATCCTGATCACTCCGGGAGTCAGTTCACACCCGGCTGTGAAACCAAAACCGAGTGTGACGACGTTCCAACTGGACCGCAAAACCGGCAAAATGACCGCCCGTTCTGTTCGTCATGAAGTTGGCCGTTCAAAGAAACAGGAAGCTGGTCACTCGAAGAACAAAGCAACCCCCCCAAAGTCGGGCGAACTGGAAATGATCGATCCGATGCGAAAAAAAGAATCGGACAGGAAGCGTTTGCCCGAGATTCATCCGAACACGAACGTGATTCATCCGAAAGTAAACAAGGTTGAAGTTGACAAGTACGAGCAAATCTACAATTCGATTCCCTACAGCCGGGCCGAGTACCTGGCCAATCCTGCTTACCGGCACGAAGCAACGATGGAGCTGTTATTGGGAACGTTACGTCCAACTGTCGTTCAGAAACAGGACAGACCGAAACGGGTCTACAATCAGCCTCGGCTTAACGAAGCGGTGCCGCGCACCAGTCCTCCTCCGATGCCGTTTGGTTACTATCCCGGCTACTACCGTGGCTATTATTACCCGGGCTATTATCCCGGTTACTACCGCGGATATTATGGCGGATACGGCGGCTATTATGGGGGGTTTGGTTATCGTGGCGGTTATCGCCCCTATTCCTCACTTTACCGTTATGGCCACACTCGTTACGGCTATGGCCCACACCGATACGGTTACGGATATCCCTACTGATACTCCTACTGGCATTCCTGTTGATTTCCGATCGAGCAGAAGGGACTTCGTAGGCGTCTTCGCTGGCATTCATTCTGTCTTGCCGTCATAATTCGATATGTTTTCGTCACGTTATTTCGTCACGTTAGATTGAAACATATTGGAGCGGGGAGTGGATTGAATGCGAGGTTCCCTTGACCAACGGGACTGGTTCATGCGAAACGTGCCGGTCTTCCTGATTGCCGGTCTGCTCGGTTTGACGCACGGCGTTCCTGCTTCGGCACAGGATGATGCCTCAGAGAAGTGGCGTTATCAGCCGAACCTGCTCCGACCGTTCTGGGAAGGTGAGGTTGTAGAAGGGGAATCGATTCTGTTTCTGAAAGATCCGGCAACCGGACAAGCGGAAGGTTCCCTTCTTTTCCCTCCTTTGGAAGTGGTTACGGTTCGCAATTCATCAGGGACAGTGACGTATAAGCCAGGGAAGGATTATCTCTGGAAGCCCGGTTCGCGGAAATTGATCCTGCCTGCCGGTTCGCGTATCGTCTCTCGCACTTCTGCCCAGATGAGAAGACCTGCCAACTCTCAGAAGCACCGCCTGACCCATCGGGACGGAAAGGGCGAGATTTTTTTTGGCGGGCGTCTCGAATACCATCACCTGCAAACGTGTGTCACGTACAGGCATGCTCCGGCAAGCTGGAATACTCCACTTCCCCGTTTTGATACCAAAGCCTTGCCAGCAGTCATCGGGAAGTTGCAAAATGGAAAGCCGCTTTCCATTGTCGTACTGGGAGACAGTATTTCCTCGGGCTGTAATGCTTCCGGCTGGGCGGGGGGAAAACCGTTTCAGCCTGCCTATCCGGGATTGCTTCAACGACATCTGCAGGCAGTGTATCGATCGCCTGTGAGACTCACCAATCTGTCTGTCAGCGGCAAAAGTACTCCCTGGGCGCTGACAATGGTCAATCAGGTTGTCGCCTCGAAACCGGATCTGGTGATACTGGCATTCGGCATGAATGATTCCGCAGGAAGATCGACAAAACAGTATCAGGCAAACACAAAACAGATGATTCAGCAGGTGCGTCAACGACTTCCTGAATCTGAATTTATCCTGGTGGCATCAATGCTGGGAAATCCCGACTGGACGACCTTGCATCATGAACGTTTCCCGGAGTACCGCGATGCGCTGGCCGAGTTGTGTGAACCGGGCATCGCGCTGGCTGATCTCACCTCAATTTGGCAAGGTTTGCTCATGCACAAAAAATTCATGGATCTGACCGGCAACGGCGTCAATCATCCGAACGATTTCGGTCACCGGATCTACGCCCAGGTCATTTCCGCTCTGCTTGTCAATCCCGACAGGCCGCATGAAAACAGGCAGAATGCAGATCAGAATGAAAACTGATTCATTCTGCGGAAACTGCTCGGGCAACTTGAGTTTTATAATACGACCGTTCAAGGCGCGACCAGGAACAGGGTGGTGATCGAGAGAAAACTGATGAAGCGGAGCCATTTCCTTTACGGTTGAGGAGCACAGGATGCAATCATTATATCGTGGTCGGTATCTCGAAATGGTCAAGACCGGCCACTGGGAATACGTGAGACGTTGCAACGCGCGAGCGGTGATCTGCATTATCGCCCTCACAACAGATGACGAACTGATTTTCGTTGAACAGTTCCGTCCTCCGGTCGATCGCCCCGTCATCGAGATGCCAGCCGGTTTGGTGGGGGATATTCCAGGGGAAGAAAAAGAGACTCTGGAAGAAGCCGCTCGCAGAGAATTGTGGGAAGAAACAGGATACGAAGCCACGCTGTTCGAGAATTTGGGGGAGTACGCGACTTCAGCCGGGCTGTGTGATGAAACCGTCACCATGTTTTTGGCGAAACAGTGCCATCAAACCGGAAGCGGAGGAGGCGACCAGAGCGAATCAATACAAATTCACGCAATTTTGCGGGGTCAGGCCTTTTCATGGTTGGAAGATCGGAAAAAAAAGGGACAATTGATAGACGCAAGGGTTTTAACCGGGCTGTGGTTGCTGGATCAGTTTAGTCCGTCGGTTTAGTCCGTCAGCATAGTCCACCAGCGCCCTCGCAGGAGACTCCCCGGGAAATTACCTGACGAATGGTTATGTGATGATGACAAGATCAAGGCTTTCGTTTTTATCGCTGATTCTGTTGCTGGGGCTCTGTTCCGGTGGGATTCCAGTTCGCGCCGATCAACAGCTTGACGACATGTTTCCTCCTGCGACGGGGACGGCAGATTCGAAAGTGATCGCAAAATATGAAACCGAATTAAAGGAGATCACACAGGAATTGATGACGTTGAAGATTCCTGTTCCGACCGAATTTTCGCTTGCTGATGACGGCATCGCCTGTTTACTCGATTCTCCCTATTTCGCGCAACTTCGTTCCGGTCAAAAACAGTATCGCTTTCTGGTCGGGCGTCTCGTGATTATCAACCGATCGAAAAGTCCTCTTGAATTGCAGACGAAAACGATCCAACTCGATTTTAACGGCAAACAGTATCGTCTCGGCGAACATTCCGAATTAACCAAGTATGCCAATTTCAGACTGGATGAGAGGCATTACTCGATTTCGGAATGGAAACCGGCCGATTCGATGAAGATTCCCGTCGGTCAGGTTGCTTCTACCTGGGTCGTTTTTCATGGTCTCCCTGCCGGTAACGATGTCCCTGATTTAGCCCTGCAATGGAAGTTGGGCAAACTCCCTTTCCGGCTGGATGTTTCGCTACAACATCGGGCACGGCTTCGTTGGCGTCGGGAGCAGATCGGTCCCCAGGGCATTATTTCTCTGTGCACCATCTCCGGTAAGCTCAATACGATCAATCTCGGGACAATTATTGACGATTTCGTCACCCTGGCGACACAAAACATGACACGTGTGATCATCCGTTTTTCAGACAAGGCCCCCAAGGTCGAACCCCATTTAATGCAGTGGCTGCAGCGGGTGGCCTCTCAGGCGGGACGGGAGAAGTCGCAAAATTCCTACCTGACTTCCGAATTTCCCCTTGTGCCATCGATGATTCGGGAAATCCATCTGGCAAATATCCCCAGCGGAACCGCGCCAACCTACTCGTCCAGCAATAGCCCTTCTCAGGTACATAAAACACTCAACGATGCGATTATCGCCATCTCTCAAAGTGTGTATGAATCGATTCCTGTCTCCGAATTGACGCGCGAAATAGAAGAAGGAAACCAGCTAACCCGACCGGCTGCCCTTATTCACGGTGCACCGAGAATTCCATCCCGCATGCTGCCAACGATTATTTCAATCACCAGACAGGAAGAACAGCCATCACTACAGGAAGCGGCTTTGATCTGCCTGGGTGAATTCAACGATCCCCGTGCAGTCAACGCTTTGGCTCAAGCCGCCCTGTCTGAAAAGGAATCGGTTTCGCTGGCTGCTTTGGCCAGTTTGGGATCTTCCCGTTTTCCTGCCCATCAGAACAAGATCATGGAACTGCTGGGAGCCCATGAAGAGGTAGCAGCCTCGGCAATTCCGAACTCCGAATTTCAGCAACGCATTTTCAGGGTGTTGGCCCGATTTCCACGGAAACGCTGGGCAGAGAAACTGTATCAACAGGCTCAGACAGGCCCTGTTTCCCTGCAGGTGGATGCTCTGAAAGCGTTGAACGAGGTCGGTCATCCCGGATTGAAAAAATTGCTGATCACGTTACTGCATAGTGAGGAAGAAGCTCTGCAGAAAGCCTCGCTTGAAATTTTGTCTCGGCAGACAGACCGCTCCAGTATGGAAGCCGTCAAGAATTACGCCTGGATGCGTCTGAAAAAAGGGACTCCCGACAATCAAATTTACCAGATTATCGCGCTGCACAAGGTGCAAAAAGCGATCCCCGATCTACTTGCATTACTTAAAAGCGACAACAAGCAGCGGTCGGTCATTATCAATACCCTGGCAAGCATCGGCGATGAGAAAATTCTCGACCCGTTTATTGAAATTTATCCAGATTTGGACAATACGACTGATCGCGTCGCTGTGTTGCAGGCAATCCGGAAAATCGATCAGCACCGTTTTTTGGAATTTGCCCCCGCGGCACTGAAGACGAACGATCTGCAGGTCGTTTTGACACTCTCCAACTATCTGCGGGAAACGGCGAGCGAGGAAGCGGTTGAAATATTTATCCGGGAAATTCGTTCCTGCAAAGAGGATGACCCCCGACTTGCCCATTTCATTGCCGCCCTGGGATATCTCTCTACACCGGAATCTCAAAAGTACCTGGTACAGCTACGCGACTCCCGTTCGGAAACGACAAGCCGCTCTGCCCGCACTGCACTGGAAAATCTCTACCGTCGTTCACCCGTCCATTATCTTGCCTCGCAAGCCAACCGAACGGCGAGTACGCGCAACTATCAGCTGGCAATCGAGCAATACACCCTGGCCATCAAGGGAGATCCCAGTTACCCCATGGCTTATGAAGGGCGGGCGCTTGCCTATCAGCTACTCCAACAGTACGAAAATGCACTGGCTGATTACAGAAAACTGGCTCAGCTCGATCCACGTTGGCCCAGGGTGCATGGCAGAATCGGCAATATGCTGACCTCGTTGACCCGCTTTGGTGAAGCGGTAAAAAGTTTTACAACCGCGATCAAACAG
>JALWSL010000196.1:0-434 GCA_027080405.1 Planctomycetaceae bacterium | reverse complement strand
CCTATTCGATGATGGAAAATTTCGGGAAGGCCGAAGAAGATTACAGGAAGGCGCTTGAGTTGGATCCCAAAAACACAACCGCCCTGACCGGGATGGCCCTTTCTCTGGCGATCAATGGCAAGATCGATCAGGCGATAGAGCAGATTAACAGTGCTTATGCGGATCACGAAAAGGAATCGATCTTCGCCTACAATGTCGCCTGTACCTATTCACGGGCTGCCGAGTACCTTCAGAAACATTCCTCCGGTACCGCTGCAGAAAAAAAACGGATCGATCAACTCATCGAAAAATCGCTTGATGAATTGGAACGCTCGATCTCGCTCGGTTATCGCGATGCCAAATGGGCCATCAACGATCCCGATCTCTCCATTCTGAAAGAAAATGCCCGTTTTGAAAAGTTGTTGATCAAAATGGAAAAGGAATCTCCCAAATAA
>JALWSL010000195.1 GCA_027080405.1 Planctomycetaceae bacterium | reverse complement strand
GATTATGAGTAAACACTCAGCTTGTCCGTTTCATCACATGCATCGCCTGCATCAGGTTGGATTGTGTCCAAAGCAGGGGAGTGATGTCATTGGGAACATACTTCCCATTTTCGAGGTAATAAGACTCCGGACATTTTAACGGCCCAAAAGTTGAATTTTCGTTGGTCAACTGTGAAAGTGAGCGATGAAAATATTTCACCTGCTTGTTCCGGTCGAGTTCGTTTCCCGATTGCTGGTATCGTTTGCCGAAGATAATTGAAATAATCGGATCGAAAATACACCACTGCGCTTCTTCCCCCGGCGAGAGCAATGCGTCGCGGGCCGATTGATCATCGCTGAAATCCTCTGTTCTTTTTTCGGGGTCGAGTTTCGTTTTGTAATCGGCACACCAGTATGAATCGCCCAAGTAACGGCGGATGCCATAGTCGCCTTGCAGGTGATCGATCACATTGTTGATAATTCGATCCGCAAGAGCTCCCGAAACGATTTGAAGTGGCTCAATCAAAAACAGAAGTGCCGCATCATATTTGCGATGCTTGAGAGGATCCTGCTGGATGCACTCTTCGGGCAGAATATCGAGCATTGCATTTTGTCCGCGGGTGATTGCGTCTTCGAGCCAGTCGAATCGTCCACAGGTATCCCTCGATTCGCCAAGCATGTCCGGTTTTTCATCCCACAAATGGCTCAACTCCATCAATCCGGCTGTGGCGGTGCCAATGCTGGAAGCCGATATCTTTCGGACTTCCTCCCAGTGTCCACTGTCTTCATCTTCCCAGAACCTGATTGTGTGGAAGTAATCGACAAATAATCCCAATAGCCGTCGATGAAGATCTTTTGACTGTAGATGTCCGCCCCTGCACAGTTTGCTATACAACCAGAGAAAGTAGCCCAGTGCATCGTTTTGGGCGTGTGCCCATTTCTGATCGATTTCTTCCAGTTTTTCCGCGTTGAAGCGAATATGGGGCCGCTGCATCGGATCATTGGCATTCGCCTGCCCCGATATGATGTCCGTGAAGCGATGTTGATATTTCACAAAAAAATCTGCCAATGCACTCAGGCACTTACTGGCCGGTTCCATTTGTCCTGTCACATAGTGTCCGTAGGCAACAAGAACGTTGTCACGAACCCAGGCGTTGGAGTAGCCGGTGTATTCGTAATCTTCCTGGAGAGCGAGTGCAGCTGGAAAAATGCCATTGGGAAGCGGCTCGAAGCGAAACGTGCCCGCCTCGTTCAATGTCTGTTCCAACTCCAGAAGATCGCTTTGGGTCTGATGGGAGGACAAATAGTTCTGAACCGCCCTGGCTGGCTGCTGGGACATTGATGACCCCCTTGAAAACAGAATCGTTAGCAAACTTTATCGATGGTGAGCAAACATTGACGCCGCACAAACATTCTCACTACAACAGGGCGAGGACTCTTGCGGTCGGGCGAAACTGCCCGATTATTATTCTACCCGGTTGTTATTCTACAGTATTGATACTCGAGACAAAGTCATCCTCAAAAACTACCAGGAAGTTTTTCGAAGTCGGTTATTCAACGCACAATCCGAAAACTGCGGGATAGCTACAAAGATGCGGTTGCGGCTGACTGTTCGCCAACAGTTGCACGGGATATGTTGCAGGCGTATCCGGTCAACTCGCGGCATTTTTCTGAAAAACGAATTCGTTACAGCCCAGTCCTTTCGTCACATTTTTGCGTATCAACTTGAAGTCCCGTTTCTGGTAGAAATCGATAATTTGTTCTACAGAGGCAACTTCAAAAGGATAGCCGCCAATCCAGTCAATGATATCGGTTAAAACGGACATTCCGCGGGCGTCATAAGCAGAACCGTAA
>JALWSL010000194.1 GCA_027080405.1 Planctomycetaceae bacterium | reverse complement strand
GCCCGATGATGTGCTGATCCAGTGCAGCGACAATTTCCCGCGGCGTCATTGTCAACGTTGTTACTGGCTCTTTCTCTTGCGTTGCAGACATGAAAAACTTTTGCTTTCTCTTGAACCTGTTCACCAATACTTCTAACACGACAACATTTCAAACATGAGAACCGAGCGGCCAACAGCGAATTTCATTCGGCCTTGGAACCTGTCCCGTCAGGCAACTCCTCCAGGATGATATTATCGTTCGTGTAGATATCAATTTCCGAAGCGATTTTCAGGGACTCGTAGACAATTTCTTTCGCGGACAGATCGGAATGCCGCATGAGTGCGCGGGCGGCAGCCATGGCATAATTCCCCCCCGAACCGATGCCGATGATCGAATCTTCCGGATTGACGACATCCCCCTGCCCCGTGATCAGTAACGAGTGTTCCGAATCGACCACCACCATTAAGGCTTCGAGTTTCCGCAGAATGCGATCGGTTCGCCAATCGCGAGCCAATTCTGTGGCGGCCCGGGTCATATTCCCCGGATAGTCTTTCGCTTTGGTCTCAAAGCGTTCCAGCAGCGAAAAAGCATCGGCAGTCGAACCGGCAAAACCGATCAGCACTTTGCCATCGAGAATTCGTCGGATTTTTCTCGTATCAGCTTTGAGGATGGTGTCGCCGTAGGTCACTTGTCCGTCACCACCAATGGCAACCTGTCCCTTATGCCGAACGGTTAAAATGGTTGTTGAGCGGGTACGCACCCGTTTGAAATGTCTGGGGCTGGTCATATTTTCTACCCATTAGTTGGATGTTCGCATGCAAAACGGTTGAGATATTCATCTGCGGCGATGAAAATACCGGAGCTGAAGCCGTGAGGCTCAGACTGTACCGCAGGCTAACAGTCTGTTCAATTTCAGACAACGATGCAACGCACAAGAACCAGATAAACCGTCAACAAACCTGACCAGTCGTTACAGGCCAACCATGCCAGATAAAAACCCTTTGATGGATCGGATCATCACACTGGAATCAGCTCTGATGCATCTGCAACACGATCTGGAAAAAATTGGGCAGGTCGTACTCGATCAACAGAAACAGATAGAGCAGCAACAACTGCAGATTGATCGATTCGAGGAGAAGATTTCCCAATCACAGGATGAATTCATCGATCCGCTCGATGAAAAACCCCCTCATTATTGAATGGGCACTGGTATCACACACTGTTATGGCGAACCGCTGCCGCGAACCGGCATTGCAAACCGGCATTGCAATGTGAAAAAACCGGCCCCCTCCCACGGGAGAGACCGGCTTTTGGCTTCGATAATTTCGTTTTGAATTTCGAAATTAACTCTTTGAGACCAGCAGGGCAGACCAGGCTGATCTCAAGCTATCGAAATAATGCTGGATATCATTCGGTGTTTCATACCACCGAAATGCCCCAAACATGACAGACTATTGGCTGCCTGCCGCGCTCTAGACTTCTGGTGGAGCATCGGGCAGGACGGAGAACCTTGGCAGCACGCCCGCTGCCTTGTCCGGCTTGGGAAGATTGATTTCCGGTTCCGCTTTTTCTGGTGCAGGTGCAGCCTCCTCTTTCTGTCCATCACCGCCAGGTTGAGCCTGACAGTTGGGACAATACCCCTGATATCCGTAGTGATTGATGCCCCCGTGACGATGTAATCGATGCCCGCAACGACCACAGAAACGGTTATGCCAGGCTGCTGGATGGGCAGGTCCCGGTGTCCTCCAGGGTTGAACGGTCCAGGTTGGTGCGTGTTGATAATAATAGCCCAGTTGAGAGGTATCGGTAGGCGTATAAACCATGGGGGCGTACGGTTGGGCATATCCGGAGCCGTAACCAGACCAGTAATTGGGGTAGTACTTCTGATACTGAACCCGTTGCCTTTGAATAATCACTTTGCCGGGAGCACACCACCCGGTACCGGGAGAAAGGCGTCTGCGGCGTCTGCAATTTCCGCAGTAGCCGTACCCGTTTTGGTCAACCGCCATCGAGTGCTGACAGGTAGGGCAGGTTCCGTAATTCATCTGCCCCTTTTGACAATTGGGACAGTTATCTCCCACCGCTTCCGATTCCGGAACGGGCTTTATTTTTTGATGGCCGTCTTCAGCCCTCACCAACGCTGACTGAGTCAACAGGATTCCCAAGGTCAGTGAGAGGACTGATTTCAATGATATTCGTATTGGCAAAAACATGGCATAATGTCCTGTTGAACTCTTATTATTCGCGAAAAAACATGATCCAAAAACAGGGAACCGACCGGTTCAATTTTTTTCAGTGCCCTGCTCTGTTCTGGCAACTTGGGCAGTAATTCGAAGGCATTTGCCCCGGATATCCGTAAGCCCCTCCGTGCAAACCAGCCGGTGCGTAATTGGAAATCGGTGTCAAACGGGAAGAAGGAACTCCCCAACTGTAGTTGTATTGGTGTCGAACAACCGGTGCCAAGGGCACGGAGATAGGAACATTGTATCCTTGAGCAGCGTTGACGTTTCGATCGCGTGAATCACAATGTTGAGGGTTGACCGGATAAACCATTTGATATCTACCGAATGGCGGGCACCCTTTCCCTCCGCAACCATTAGGGATCCACCAGCGATTTTTCCGTCCACATCGTCCGCAATAGTGGCCCAATCCCCTGCATTGAGGACAATGAACGTTGAATCCGCCGTAACTGTCGCAACGGCCAAACATTCCCAGACGCCCGAAGGTCATCTTCACCCGATCCCAAATACCCGGTCTGCAAACTTCACAACCATCGCAGCTTGGACATACCTGAGACTTGCCACACCGTCCGGAATGACATGATTCGGTCGTGCATTGCACCGGTTGAATCTCGCCTGCAGGCTGATCTTGATGAGCAACCTTTTGCACGTCGCCCTGTTCCGGCATCGGTGGCAATACGCTCTGAGGTGTATCAGCAAACAGACGCCCTGTCTGGAAAGTAATAGCCACTACAACCAGCAGCATAATGGTTTTTAGAGATGCCTGTATCATGACTACGTCCTGTCAAAGTCCTGTCGAAAATTGGTCGAGTACAGCCCGTCCCATGGGCAATATTCTGTCCTGTTACACCCTGTCAACTCTTGCAAACCTGCCGGATCAACGAAACGGCGGAATGGAAAAGAGCGGATAGTGTGAGCGATACTTCACTGAGACTTCCGTCCCCTGCAATTCCCATCGATCGTGTGAGCGAACCCCTTTGGGAGTGATGATCCACCCACCACGCACCTTGTAATAGAAAGGTCCATACATGGCCCGATAAGTGTGGGGATAGAGCATTTCATGAGGTGAAAACGCCTGGCTCGTAATCATCGAACCGCCGGTGTATTGAGGCGTGCTCGGCTGGGGCGAAGGATACAGCGGAGCACTTTGCTGTGGGTAACATTGGTAGGCCCCACCGTTTCCTGCTGGCCCCAACTTGGTCACATGATTGAAATGCGGCCGGGAAACCGGGGTGGCCGAAATGGTACGGGGAGAAGAGATCGGTCTTGCTTCGGTCGCTTGAGGAATTAACCCTGGGGCTTTTCTGGCGGATCGTTTGTGACTGACAATCCGCACCGTTCCTGCGTCCTCGGAAGCATCCGCCTGCCTGACCTGCTGAGCAGAAACAGACGTTTGATTCGCAAGAACAAAAGCTGCCGTGCAAATCGTGGTTGCAAAAAGCGACAACCGCGACATGATCCACCTCCCTGTCGGAATACCGTTCCAACAACTGAAAACCAAATGATTGAAATCTGATAACCATATCCGGCAGCTAAAGGAAACGCCTCACGGCTGCCCCTGTGATCAACCCGATTGTGATCAGCAAGCCGTTCCCGAGCCCCCTAGCTCCCCCGAAGAATGTTCGGCAATGAGATTTGCACAAACACCCATTCTCTCGTTCGGCTATTATCAATCATGCTGATGAGACATTCTTTGTGATGTGACCGGAATTGCCTGGTTTTGCCTAACTTATTGCCTTCAAAGAAGATACAACCTCCCGACAACCGTTTTTATTGTTAAATCCGCTATAAGCCGCATAAGCGATACAACCGGAATTATTTAGCCAGTCTCACCCAGCTTCACATTATTGTTTTACACACGATTGTTTTGGACAGGCAGGCGTTGTTGGCGCCGATGTTCCACCACAAGCGAAATGGCCCGTTGAGGCCTTCAGAAACCGGTCATAAACCGGGTTTGGGTTGCAACTAACGCGAAGAGTTGCCAAATTGGATGTCACGATTGCTTCTGGCATCCATCATATGCAAGCACCTATACAAGCAATCGAATCTCTGTTGTTATCCTGATTCAGAAACGGCCCAACTGGCAAGTGAATACGACATGGCACCGGCAGGCGGGCTGGAATTCTGGATCGGAATCTGAAAAGAGACGACTTCAATCGAAAAATATCACAGCCAAACAGAAAGCCCTGATTCACATGCAACCGCTGCGTCCTCATGAACTGATCCGTAGAAAATTGATTTCCTTCTGTATTTTTGCAACCATATTGTGCACATTTCCTGCGCTAACCGATCTGCAGGCAAGAGGCGAAGATGCAAAACCGATCCGCATCGGCATTATCGGTTTGGATACTTCGCACGCCATCGCTTTCACCAGTTCCATCAATAAAAAAGGGGCCAAGGAGGAATTTCGCGGCTTCCGTGTCGTTGCAGCCTACCCCAAAGGCTCCCGCGATATTGAATCTTCTGTCTCCCGTGTCCCCAAATACACCAAGCAGGTCAAGGAAATGGGTGTCGAAATTGTTGATACCATTGATGACCTGATTGTGAAAGTTGACGCTGTCCTTCTGGAAACAAACGACGGTCGGCCTCATTTGAGCCAGGTCATGCCTGTTCTGAAGGCGGGGTTGCCTGTTTTCGTCGATAAACCGATAGCAGGCTCACTTTCCGATGCGATGGCAATTTTCAAAGCAGCCAGGCATTATCAAACGCCCGTGTTCTCCTCTTCGTCCTTGCGATATACCGATGGTGCCAAAAAAATCCGGGCAGGTCAGGCGGGAACCGGCGATATCATTGGCTGCGATGCCTACAGCCCCTGTTCATTGGAAAAAACACACCCCGATCTGTTCTGGTACGGAATTCATGGCGTAGAAAGTCTGTTTACGGTCATGGGAACCGGTATTGAAACGGTCGTGCGGGTTCATACGCGCGATACGGATGTCGCCGTTGGTACCTGGAAAGGTGGGCGAATCGGCACGTTTCGCGGATTACGATCGGGCAAAAGAGGGTATGGAGGCACCGCGTTCGGCACGAAAGGGATCATGCAAATTGGATCGTATAGCGGATACGATCCCCTACTGGTCGAAATTGTCAAGTTTTTCCGAACGGGTAAAGCCCCCGTTACCGAGCAGGAAACTCTTGAAATTTACGCCTTCATGGAAGCGGCTGATGAAAGCAAACGCCAGGGAGGCAAGCCTGTCAGCATTAAGAGCGTCTGGGAAAAGGCCGAACGGGAAGCGAACAAAACGCTGAAAGATCAATACTGTATTTCCCAATAACAGTTCCCAATAACGATTAACGACTTCCCGATAACGCTCTTTCAGGGCTTACTGGGGGGGCGTTTCAATCACCCGGCCGGTTGTCACGACTGAATTTTTCGTGCCCTTGCGTGAAAATTGTAGCCGTGCTGTTGGGCCGCTCCATTCCGTTTACTTTTGATTAACTTGGGAGGGAAGTTTTCAGGCTACTCCGCTCGCCCGGGCTTCCCTCTTTTCCACCTGCTTCTTTTTCCTCCCTGTTTTTCGAATCTGTTTGTTCTGCTCTACCTGTTCTACTCCTCCCAGGGAACATCAATGGTACGCACATAGACGAACCAGGAGACGCCTGAGCAAACCAACGTGATAGCCAGAATCAAAATAGGCAGCCAAAGTTGAAGAAGAATTTCCATTGGATCACCATTTCCCTTTCATGCAAGGTGAGTGTCACTGATACACTTTTTCTGAAGACAGTTCAAGTTTAGATTAACAGTCCGTTACAGCAGGGGGCGGAGTGGCTCCAGCCAGGATAAAAAATCTTCAATCATTCCGGCAGAGTTCCATAATTGATTCAGCCCGTTTAACTGAAACGGATTCCACTGAAAAACGGCAGTGAAATGCCTGTTTATGGACAATCGCATACAATTATCCAGCTCCGTTTTTCCATAGCAGATGAGTGATAATCTGAAGAAAAATCTGATTCTGATCGGAATGCCCGGTGCGGGAAAAAGCACCGTGGGCGTCATTTTGGCCAAGAGGACTGCGCGCGGATTTCTGGATACGGATCTGCTCATCCAAACTTCCCGAAAGAAATCGCTCCAGCAGATTATCGATGAAGAAGGCCATGAGCGGCTTCGGGAAATCGAAGAAGAAATACTGCTTTCCATCGATGTTCAAAATCATGTCATCGCAACGGGTGGATCGGCAGTCTACAGTGAACCGGCGATGCAGCATTTGAAAAAAGGGGGCTCTCTTGTTTTCCTCGATGTGCCATTCAAGGAACTCGTCAAACGGGTGGGAGATTACCGGGATCGTGGTATTGCAAAACCGAAGGAACAGAGTTTTGCAGATCTGTTCGAGGAACGATCACGGCTCTACAAAAAACAGGCGGACTTCACCATTCAATGCGATGGCCTTACCCCGGAAATGATCTGTCAGCAATGCTGTCGGGTTGCGCAGGATTAAAGGGCCCCTGACCATGCGTTTTACATGCAAAGTGTCATACGTGCAAAGCGTCACACGTGCAAAGCGTCGCACCGGCACCGCAAATTTCCCCGTACCCGAGAGCCAAAACGGAAGACCTGTTCCGTAAGAGTTGTTACGTGAGACCTGTCTGGACTCCACAAACCGGTATCGTTACATTGCATCAGTACGAATGCTACTTTCCAATAATGGTTGTTGATCGATGAAATATGCTTTAGTAATTCCAGACGGGGCGGCTGATGAAGCACAGGAATCCCTGGGTGGAAAAACGCCACTCCAGGCGGCGAATCTGCCCAATATGGATGAGGTTGTTCGCATGGGAATTGTCGGGCAGTCCGATAATGTGCCGGCCTCGATGCCTTCCGGGAGTGATGTCGGCACAATGTCGCTGTTCGGATACGATCCCCTGAAGTTTCACACGGGTCGCGCCCCGTTGGAGGCAGCTGCCCAGGGGATTGAGTTGGGGCCGCACGATTGGGCGGTCCGCTGCAACCTGGTGACAATCGTCGATGGAAAAATGCGTTCCTTTACCGCAGAGCAAATCCCGGATGAACTGGGGAGTCATCTGATCGAGGTGATGCAAAAAGCTGTTGCTGATGATCCCCGCTGGGAATTTCATGCGGGTGTCAGTTATCGAAACCTGCTCATTTTTCGCAATCCGGCTTCTGAAGCCCCGTTTGATTCCGGAACAGAGACGACACCACCGCACGATATCACCGATCAAGCCGTTCAGGAGTTCCTTCCTCGGGGAACCGGTGCACAACTGCTGAAAGATTTGATGAAAAAAAGTGAAGAGCTGTTCGCTGCTGATGAAAGAAATCTGCAACGCGAACAGTCCGGCTCCCTGCGGGCGAGCGGCAT
>JALWSL010000193.1 GCA_027080405.1 Planctomycetaceae bacterium | reverse complement strand
GTCACGATGTTGTTGTTGATGGCTGCCACAGCCATGACAACGCCGATTTGGGAATCCACCCCGGTTCCGGTTCGCAGCGTCCCATCCTTCGCAATAGCAGGCTGGAGCGTAACGGCATCGGTATCTTCTGGTGCTGGGGGGTGAAGTTCGGTCTGGCAGAAGGGAATACGATTATTGGAAATCGCAACTACGGCATCTCCATTGGTCATAACGATACCGATAACATCATGCGAAACAATCACATTTCCGGAAGTGGCAAGGTGGGCATTCTTTTCCGTAATGATCCTCGCGGAAAGAATTTCTGGGCGAATCGGAATCTGGTGGAAAAGAACACGATCGAAAACAGCGGCGGCGAAGACGGAATTGCGATTGATATCCAAGGGAAAACAGAAGATGTGCGAATCGTGAACAACCGACTGGCGGAAACCAGAGGCGCTCAAAAAAGAATCGGCATTCGCATCTCAGCAGAAGCAGGAGATATCGTATTGGCAGATAACGATCTGGTTGGATTTGCCCGGCCAATTCTGGATTTGCGGCCTGCCTGAAGGGGATCGCCTTCGCCCATTCCGTTTTTTCTTGTTTTCACCGCCTGCAACAGCCTTTTTTCTGTTGTCGTTCCGGGTAGAATGAATCGCGTACGGAAACGGACACGAAAGCGGACACTTTTACAGGCACTCATGTATTTATGCAATCCTTGAATATCATCAATCAACCACAGCCTCCTCCCAAGCGTCGTTTACCCAAATGGCTCAAGCGTCCGATGCCTTCTCGAGAAATGGCCTTTACTTCAGCGGTCGTCGAAGATTTGAATCTGGAAACGGTTTGCGAAAGTGCAAAGTGCCCGAATCGAACGGAATGCTGGGCCCAAAAAACAGCAACCTTTATGATATTGGGAAACGTCTGTACTCGCCCGTGCGGTTTCTGTTCGATCCCCAAAGGGAAGACAGGGGCAGTGCTGCCTGACGAACCGCAGCGGGTTGCCGAGGCGGCTGAGCGTTTGGGATTGGAGTACGTTGTCATCACCTGCGTCACGCGGGATGACTTGCCAGACGGAGGGGCAGAGCATTTTTTTCAATGCATACAGGCTGTTCGGGAGCGGACCGGAGCGCAGGTCGAAGTGCTTACCTCGGACTTTCGGGGTAACCGCGATTCGATCTCACGCGTGACAGAAGCGAAGCCGGATGTCTTCAACCACAATATGGAATCAGTACCACGGTTGTACCATCGTGTCCGACGCAATGCGGTTTATCAGCGCTCACTCGATCTGCTTCACCAAGTAAAACAGGAATCGCCCGAAACTCCCACGAAAAGCGGTTTGATGCTCGGATTGGGAGAAACAATGGAGGAAGTTCTGGAGGTCTGTGCCGATTTGAGAGCGGTGGGATGCGATCTGTTGACAATCGGACAATACCTGCAGCCTTCAGCCGATCAACTTCCGGTGGAGCGGTTCATTCCACCGGAGGAGTTCGATGAACTCGGTGATCAATGCAGGAGTCTCGGTTTCTCGATGGTCGCCAGTGGTCCGTTTGTCCGATCCAGTTACCATGCAGGGGAAATGGCTGGCGAGGTTTCTTCCGGTTTTACAGATCACAGTCGCCAGGCTGCGTCACATGATTCGACCTTTCCCCCGCAGTTCTCCTGTGGTGAAAATTGACTGTTTGAGATTCGAGTTGTCGATTGCCGAGTTGGTAGCGGACGGAGCCAGAAACGAGGTAGTCCATATCGGGTCAAGCTCGACCAACCGAACGATTTCCTGGTGATTCAAATCCATGATCAATAACGGGCCACCACAACAAAATCGAGCCCGGAAAGTCTCCTTGCCAGCCCAATTGGCAAAG
>JALWSL010000192.1 GCA_027080405.1 Planctomycetaceae bacterium | reverse complement strand
TGGTACAAATTCACCATGCGCAAGAGTGACTTCCGGGCCGCAAGCCGCATAGGCGGTACAGCGTCTCCCGCTCAAAACTCCCGCTGCACTCAACAGCTGCACGCCGTGACAAATCGCTGCAACCGGTTTGGCCGAATCAAAAAAATGCCTCACAATTTCCAGTACGCGTTCATTCAGTCGCAGATACTCCGGCGCTCTTCCTCCAGGAATCAACAAGCCGGCGTAGTTCGATTCAACAACGCAATCAAACTCTGCATTAAGCGTAAAATTATGACCAGGCTTTTCACTGTAGGTCTGATCGCCCTCGAAATCATGAACGGCGGTTCGCACCTGATCGCCTGCTTTTTTCTCCGGGCAGACCACATCGACATCGTAGCCCAATGTCAGAAGCGTCTGAAAAGGCACCATGATTTCATAATCTTCAACGTAATCGCCGGCCAGGATCAATATCCTCGATTGACTCATTTCAACAATTCTCCATTTTCAAACTTCAACACTCCCTGCCCTGTCAGCAAGCGAGCAGACCAGATCGCGAACAGAATGGAACCTTTCACTCACGCTCAAACAGAAATTCCGGAGCGGTAAAAAAATCCTGGAGTAAATTTTCCAAACAGAAAACATCCATCAGCTTTGCGGAATAACGCTGGCTTCAGTTTTTGATACGATATTCTTTTTCGCTTTCAGTTTGGGCGTCGAAAGTGTTGCGAAAATTTTCCACTTGTTTGGAAACCGTCTTTTGAGGCCCGACCATTTTCAGGAAGAAATTTCCTTTACCGGGCAAATTCAGGATGACGGCCAACATCTGATGATCGGGGGCATCAATCGTTTTGCGCAAAAATGGAGGGCCATCCGGTTTCTTGTACGTGCCGGAAATATCGAGCAGGTAATAAACCCCCTGCTTCGATTTCCCTTTGACTGTTTTCATCTTTAAATTTTTCGTATCGAACTGCCGAACCCATCGCCCGAGATTGTCGTCCACCGAACCCCCAAATGGAGGAAAGACGACGAATTCCGTTTTGGCCGTTACCCCTTCAGCCGCCGGGATCAGATATTGGGCCAGTCGTAAACGGTTACTGGGACGCTCCGCCTTCCAGCTTTCAGGAATCTGCAACACAAGCCCTTGCAGATTCACCGTATTGGTTTTCGTCTCTTTCGCGGAAACGGGCTGTACCTGAAGTCCCTTGTTCCGAGCCGGAACTTTCTGTTCAACTTGCGCAACAGTCGGCCCTCTTTTCTGTAGAGGCATCCCAGGGATTTTCAAATCAATTTTATAAAGCCCGGTGCGAGCGGTGATATAAAGCGTTTTGTTGTCGCTACCACCAAAGGCGCAATTGGCTGGCTGTTCGGGCGTTGCAATGCGTCCAAGAATTTTCCCGTCAGGATTGATCACGACGATCCCCTTGTACGTGGCGTACAAATTCCCCCGGATATCATGAGCCATGCCATCTGGCCCGCCCTGACCATCCAATTCTTTATCGCCCTGAAAGATCATTTTCCCGGACCCCAACTTGCCCGGCGAAAGAACCGGGTACCGGTAAATCTGCCCAAGATTCGGTTCTGCCACATACAACCATTTCCCGTTTGGCGAAACGGTGACCCCATTGGGACGTTTCAGGGTATCAATCACCCGGCTGACATGTCCATGAGCGTCGATGTAATAAACGGCCATCATTGGCTGGGGCAGTTTCTGCTCGCTACCGTAATGGGGATCGGTAAAATAAAGCCCCCCTTCCGCATCCAGAGCCAGATCATTCGGCTGATTGAATCGCTTTCCCTGAAATTCTTTTGCGATGACCTTGTTGACCGAACCGTCCGCGTTCAACTTCAAAACACGCCCG
>JALWSL010000191.1:5798-7565 GCA_027080405.1 Planctomycetaceae bacterium | reverse complement strand
ACTCCGGTCCCTGTAATGCGAGCATTCCCGTGGAACTTGTTTCGTCTCTCAAGGTGATATCGAATTGCTTCGCCAATGGGCTCCAACGTGAAATAATTTTCTCCCGATTGGAAGCATTGACAACGACCAGGAATCCTTCTTCCCGACGATAAACGAGAATATCGTCCTGAATCCCCCCCTGTTCGTTCGTTGCAAGTGCGTATCGAATTCTTCCCGGTTGCATCGATCTGACCGGAATAGTCGTGACATAATCCAGAAAACGGGTGGCATCATCCCCATCAAAATAGAGTCGCCCCATGTGAGAGATGTCGAACAACCCCGCCTGTTGGCGTACAGCCTGGTGTTCCTGCACGATCGTTGTATATTGGACAGGCATTTCCCAACCGGCAAAATCGACCAGTCGGCCCTGATGATCCCGATGCCATTGTGTCAGCGGTGTTTGGTGCATATTTTCAACAGAATAATAAAAAGGGACAGCTTCAAGGAAAAACAGGCTACAAGGTAGAAAGCAGTAACCGAAAGCTCAACCGAAAGCTGTCTCTTTTCTTCACGACTCTGGTTTGTTGGCGCGATCAATCACAAACTGGACCAGTTCCTTACAACGGAAAAACCCTGGCCAGAAATTGTGTCCCTGTCCGGGAATGACCTGAACTTCAATCAGACTTCCAGCTCCTGCCCGTTGGTAGCGGCGTTGAAGTTCGGCGGAATTCTGCTCCAGTGGAACAACCTTGTCATCTTTGCCGTGAATAATGTAGACCGGTACTTTCGCCAGGGCCAGTCGATTCATTTTTTCAATCGGATTGTACTGATCAAGCTTTTCCTCCAATTCCCGTGGAGTCATTTGATAGGCCGGTGCCGCTCGCTCGATACCGGGGTATGTCGAGAGATCGTAAACCGGGTATATCCCGGCCAGACCGGCTACTTTTTCCGGATGGCGAACAGCCCAACTTGAAACCCACAAGCCACCTCGGCTTCTTCCCAGCAGACATGGTTTCTTCGAAAAACCACGGCGGACCATTTCCCGGTAACACGCATCCAGATACTTCTGTGAAGCCGGACTACCGTATGCTTCGCCAACATCAATTCCAGCTACTGCAATCCCCGCCTTGAGAAATTGTTCGTGCATCCACTTTTCATGAATATCGGGGTAGGCGGGCAGCGTTGCCGCGTAAAATACCCAGGGGCGACCTGTTTTACGCGGAGTCGCAACCGGTTCAAAAATGAACATCGGCCTGCCCTGAAGCAAAAAAGCTTTACCGGGCAGAATCATTTTTTTAATTGGCTTGCCAGTCGTTCTTTCGCCGTCATCTCCGACGACAGATGAACTGAACAGGAGAATCAGAAGAGCAGACACAAACAGTTGCCGGGGCATTTTCATGGGAAAGTTTCTACAAATAGCCGGAATCTTGATTTCATGGGGAAACCGCTGTTCATTTGGAATAGGTCTACGAAACTAACATCCAATTGTACTGTCCGCAACTGTATTCAGTTCCACGACTGGCTAGACCGTGCTGTTTATGCTACAAGTGTTACACTTTCCAATTGATGTTGAACGTGATTCATTCTGTTTCGCTTGCGAAATGCCCAAAGCGTTAACTTCAATTACCCTTTGCAACACAGGAGGCATCTGTCAAAATTCCACATTATGGATAAAAGGTACTCCTTTTCATTTCATCTGGAAAAGTCCGTTGAACGATCAGCAATCTTCCGACTGGTTAAGCGGTTTGGCAAAGGGAGATCCCGATGCCCTTTCGCAATGCTGTCTGG
>JALWSL010000191.1:0-5788 GCA_027080405.1 Planctomycetaceae bacterium | reverse complement strand
CCCGGGGCTGGCAACCGGTGGCGGTGTGGACGATATCTTGCAGGAAACGTACCTGGCCGCGGCGAAGCGAATTGAGCACTGCGACTGCAGTTCCAAAGAGACCGCGTTCGTCTGGTTAAGGTTGATCTTGCAGCAGACGCTGGTCGATATTCACCGCAAACACATTCAGACCGCCGGACGCGACATTCAACGGGAAGTACGGGCAGACCGTACCGATCCTGGCACTTCCGGTTGTATTGCCGGACATCTTGTGGCTCAGGTCAGTTCACCCAGTAAAGAGATCAAACGTGTTGAAATGAGCGATCAATTGACGCACGCCTTGAACCAAATGGAGGCAACCGATCGGGAAGTTCTCGCACTGAGACACTTTGAAGAACTTTCCAATACAGAAGTGGCAGAAGTTCTTGACATCACCATCAAGGCGGCCAGCATACGTTATGTCCGTGCCTTAAAAAAATTGAAAGCGATTATGGATTCGTTTTCCGAATGGACTTTCTCCGGTTAATATTGCACACTGATGTACTCTTTCGATTTCAATTGATGTCGCTTCCCTCAAATGCCAAGAGAATGGATCCCATGAAATTTCAATTGCCGTTTTCACTGATTCTGATTTGCCTGTTCGCAACATTTTTATACGCGGATGATTCATCCGTATTGCAAATCGGCAACCGACGGGAACTTTTTGTTGATGATTATTTGATCGACAGGATGGAAAATGTTGACCTCGCCCTGCATCACCCTCGGGATGAAGGTATTGCCTTCAAGTTCGACAATCCGTGGGAAGGCCTGTTTGCGGGTTATTGCACGATCATTAAAGACGGCTCCAACTACACGGCCTATTATCGCGGCATGCCTTCCATCGGTCATACGAAGGATAATGAAGTAACCTGCATTGCCCAGAGCAAAGATGGGATACACTGGACGAAACCGGAACTCGGTATTTTTGAGGTTCGAGGCAGCAAGAAGAACAATGTCATCCTGGCGCGGCATCGTGCCTGTCATAACTTCTCCCCTTTTCTTGACATCAATCCTCGAGCTCCCAAGTCCGAACGATTCAAAGCGCTGGGAGGAACCGGTCAGCCGGGATTGATTGCCTTTACTTCACCCGATGGTATTCACTGGAAGGAAATCCGGAAATCCCCTGTCATCACCAAAGGGGCCTTTGATTCACAGAATGTTTCTTTCTGGTCTGAAACGGAAGGTTGCTATGTCTGTTATTTTCGTGTGTTCAAAGATGGTATTCGGCGTATTTCTCGCTGCACCAGTAACGATTTCATCCACTGGACTGAACCGGTGCTGATGGAATATCGACACCGGGGAGGCAAGGCTCCCATCGAACATCTTTACACAAGTCAGACACACCCCTATTTTCGTGCCCCGCATATTTATATTGCCACGGCTGCCCGATTCATGCCCGGTCGGCAAGTCTTGACGGATGAGCAGGCCAAAGCGATCCATGTGAATCCCCAATACTTCAAGGACACCTCGGATGCGATTTTTATGTCGACCCGCGGTGGCAATATCTATGAACGCACATTCCTGAGCAGCTTTATCCGACCAGGGATTGGCGCACACAACTGGGTTTCCCGCACAAATTATCCCGCCTTGAATGTTGTTCAAACCGGGCCAACGGAGATGTCAGTTTATGTCAACCAGGATTATGCGCAGCCAAGTGCTCATTTGCGGAGATATTCGATGAGACTCGACGGTTTCGCTTCTGTTCAGGCTCCCTACGCGGGGGGCGAATTGCTGACAAAACCATTACAGTTTACCGGTAATCGTCTGAAGATTAATTTTTCCACTTCCGCAGCGGGGGGAATTCGCGTTGAAATACAGGATGCGGTCGGCAATCCGATCCCCGGCTTCACGCTAGCCGATTCCCGCGAGCAGATCGGCAACGAAATTGACCGGGTTGTCACATGGAAATCGGGAAGCGATCTTTCAAAACTGACCGGTAAACCTGTCCGATTACGATTTGTCCTCAAAGATGCAGATTTGTTCGCGATCCAGTTTGATCAGTAACATTGGATAACTGCAACCATTAGAGCACTGAAGACCACGGTCCAGACCTCCTTTCCAAACAATGGAACAAAAACATGAAATTGCTTTCATTCATGAAACGGCATGCTTTGCGAATTCTGCTGATCGCCCCCTGCGTGCTGCTTGTTTGCGGGATGATCGGACTATGGGGACTGCAACCGCGAAAGGGATACGGTGAAACGCCTCCTGCAGGTTATTCTTCGGTCGAATTGATCAAGCTGGCCATTATTACCAAGCAGTTGCCCTTGATCGATCCGAAACCGACGGTTCCGGAATCAATCGAGGTAAAAAAAGGAATTGAATACGGTCGAGGTGGCGAGACATCATTGAAACTGGATCTCTACACCCCCAGGAACCTGAGCAGCCCAAGTCCCTGTCTCATCTTTATCCATGGCGGCGGATGGAAAAGTGGGCAGCGGGAAGACTATCATTTTTACTGCGTCAAATTTGCGAAAATGGGCTACGTTGTTGCTACCATCAGCTATCGCCTGCGCGATGTGGCCCCCTACCCTGCTGCTGTCGAGGACTCCAAGTGTGCTGTCCGGTGGATACGGGCCAATGCAAACGAGTTGAAAATCGATCCAGACCGTATTGCCGTCATTGGTGGTTCGGCTGGAGGTTACCTGGCGATGATGGTCGGTTATTCTTCCGATCATCAAGAACTCGAAGGAAATGGAGGCAATCCGGAGGTGAGTAGCCGTGTTCAGGCAGTTGTCGATTTGTACGGCCCGGTCGATTTAACAACAGAATATGCACGAAATCATGATTTGGTAACCGGATTTCTCAAACAAAGCTATGAAAAGGCCCCAGAGATTTACGGGCAGGCTTCCCCGTTGACGTATGTCACTAAAGATGATCCTCCTACTTTGATCCTGCATGGCACACTTGATGAACTGGTGCCGATCAGCCAGGCGGACAGGCTGACTGCGGCTCTGAAGAAACAGAAGGTTCCTGTCCAATATGAACGACTTGAAGGATGGCCTCACACCATGGACCTGGCCCAAGTTGTCAATGACTACTGTGTTTTACAAATAAGCAAGTTTCTAGAACTGCACTTGAAGTCGGATAAGTAGAATAAATGCCTATCGTTACATGATGAATGGCGTCATTCTGTCTCGACCGGGTTGCCCAACTGAATGGAAGTTGGTTTATTATCGCGTGAGCCATTTTTTGTTTGTGAGAGATTCTGCGAAACATCCAGGAACCGGTATCAACTCCGTCAGCTTGGTGTAGAATCTCTTTCATCGTATTTCACACACAAAATAACTGATAGAACGTCAAACAGTAAGAGAGTTCACTTGCTGCATGTTGTAGTAGAATGGTTGATTCATTGGAGACGCACCCGCTACGATTCTTGAAGAACCTCCGACGTACCGGTGAAATTGCAGCGGTGCTGATCAATCATGGTTTTGGCGATCTGGTAGAGCGAATCGGGCTGAGAAAATATCTCAACTGGGGACGCCGAAAACTGTTAAAACATTCGGAAGCAGATACCCGCAGTCTGACCCGTGGCGAACGTATTCGGCTTTCCCTGGAATCACTGGGGCCAACATTCATCAAATTTGGGCAGGTTCTTAGTACGCGTCCGGACTTGATTCCGCCTGATATAACAGAGGAACTCTGCAAACTGCAGGAAGCGGTTCCGGCTTTCAACAGCGAGGAAGCGATTTCGACTGTCGAAAAAGCGCTGGGGGCCAGCATTGGAGAACTGTTTTCAGATTTCGACCATACGGCTCTGGCCTCCGGATCTTTAGGGCAGGTTCATCGAGCTGTCCTTCTTGATGGACAGCCGGTTGTTGTAAAAATACGTCGTCCCAGAGTTGTGCAGGATGTTGAACGGGATTTGGCGTTGATGACGGAACTGGCCATCCTTATCCAGCGGCATATTCCGGAATCTGCCATTTTTGACCCCCTCGGACTTGTTCGAAATTTCGAACGAACCATTCATCGAGAACTCAATTTTCAAAGAGAAGCGAGATCACTCCAGGAATTTGCCAGACTGTTTTCCCGAGATGCTTCCCTGTACGTTCCAGCGGTCTACGAAGAAATGTGTACCCAGGATGTCCTGGTAATGGAATATATCTCTGGTTACCGGATTGATGAAATCTCGAAAGTCGAACTGCTTGACAGTCAGAGAAGACAGATTGCCATCAATGGAGCCAGGCTGTTTATGAAACAGGCTTTCGAGTTCGGCGTCTTTCATGGTGACCCTCATCCGGGAAACATTCGCATCCTGAACGACGGTTCGATCTGTCTGCTTGATTACGGAATGGTGGGGACACTCGATGAAGCCACACGCAACCGTCTCGTCGATCTGTTCGTTTCCATTGCGACAAAAGATGAGCGGAGAGGGCTGAGAACCATTCTGCTATTGGGACACCCTTTCCGTGAAGTGGACGAACGACTGCTGCGTTCCGATTATCGTGATTTCATTGAAACGTACTACGGTTATTCACTGGAGAAAGTGGATGTCGGAAAGTTGCTGTCCGATTTCATCTCCATCCTTTCCAATCACGGGATTCGCTGTCCGGCGGATCTGATGCTGTTGATCCGCGCAATTGTCAACCTCGAAGGATCGGCCCGGAAGATCGATCCCAAATTCAATTTCGCAGAACAGATGGTACCGTACGTCAAGCGGCTACTCCACGAACGATACAAGCCTGGCTATCTTTGGGAACGTTTTCGCAATGAAGCAGAAGAGTTTGGTAGAATTGCCCATGACGTCCCCTTCGAAATTACTACGCTGCTCAAAAAATTGAACCGGGATGAAACATCGATCAAACTCAAACACACCGGACTGGATCACCTGATTACAGAAGTCGATCGTTCCAGCAACCGCATCGTCATCGGCATGGTCATTTCTGCGTCGATCGTCGCATCCAGTCTGCTTGTAAAAAGTGGAGCAGCGAACAGCTGGTTCAGTATTCCGATCTATGTCATATCGAGCTTTCTCGGGATATGGCTTATTTACGGCATCTTCCGCTCCGGCCGATTGTAGCTGAATTGGCCGAACACCTGACAATACGAATGGCGATTTTTCCCTGTAGACCCCTCCAACTGGGAAAGTCGGAGTCGCGCAGCCTGCAGTGGGAATACAGCAGAGGGAGACAGATTGGACAAACCGATCCGTTTGGGGCAGACCGATCGGTCAGACCGTGGCTCAACTGATTTTCCGCAGAATATCCGCCAGGATTTTCCGGTTGACAGATTCCGCCAGATCCGGTGCAGCGAAAATTCGGACTTTTTTGACATAATCGTCAAATTGGCGATGGGCAAGAGCTTCCACGACAGGTGAAACCGATGTTAGTGAGCGGAACGATTTTTCCTTTTCAAAAAGAACATCGATCCGAAATTCAACTTCCCGGCGGGGAGGTGGAGAGTCGATCAGAACCTGAATGGAGTGCCGTCCCCCTTTTGTCGACGCAACCAATTCCTGCTGGAGCCTGTTCATCAGGTCGATCAACTCGTGATAGGGACGGTGGGCCAGTAAACTGTAAATTTCAGGGTCATCCCCTGCCGAGTATTCACCCACCCGTTTGAATAGCCGGCGGCTACTGCCGAAGATCCCCTCGATGAGAGAACTGGATGGAGTGCCTTGCGAAACTCTCCGCAACATCGCAAGCGATTCCGACTCCCGTTGACGAAAAAAAGCGGGCAAATCAATTTGATGCCGCATTTCGTAAAACGCCCGGGCAAACATTGTCGTCGCACTGCGAACCGCGTGATGCCAGTAAACTTCACTGAACAT
>JALWSL010000190.1 GCA_027080405.1 Planctomycetaceae bacterium | reverse complement strand
TCGCTTCCGTCCGGGCGTCTGGCCGGGTGCTTTCTCCCGGGATGTTTGCCGGTCTCGGCCAGTCAGCGCCGAGCACCCGAACATCACAACAGCCCGAAGCAACAGCCGGGCTGAAAGCCTTTATGACACGCTGGCAGATCAACGACTGGATTTTCTCTGTCATCAATGAAAATATTCTGCCTGATTCCCAAAGGAGATCGCCCACTCCCTGGTTCGTGTTTGTTCCCAACAACTGGAGGGAAGCAATTGCCCACTCCATTCAACAAGAACAACAGAAACAGCGGAAACAAAACGATTCAATGGCACGCCGCTTCCCCGAAATCAGTTCTTTCCTGATTGCACGGGCAATTACCCTGGCGATCTGGGGGGGCATCACGGTTTATCTGCTCATTATGCTTTGGCGCGAGCCGACCGCCCGGTCTTTGGTGCATCAATCATTTTTGGTGCTGGCCTGGTTCTGGCTGCTCGCGCCAACACAAAACCCGTGGTATTGGACCTGGGCGATTCCGTTTCTGCTTCCGAGTCATCGAATCGCCTGGCTGGGTATCTCCTGCGTTCTGTTCGCCTATTACGTCCGTTTTCCTCTGCTCTATTTTGAAACCAATGGCTTGGTGCCGGGCACGGCAATGTCCGGCTGGACGCTGTTCAGCGATGTCATCGTCTGGTTGGAATTTGCACCGCTGATGCTTTGGATTCTGTTCTACAACAAGCAGAGACTACCGAACTGCGACTGACAGCCTTGCTACTGACAGTCTGTCGAACTTGTCGCCCGTTCGAGATTCACTATTGGTTGGAACAGCAACGAATCCCCATCATAAGAACTACGGTTCCCGGGTAGATTTTTTGCGAACCTCGCAAACACTTCAGGCGTCTACTCATCCAAAGCCAATCAGGCATCCGGAGCGGGTAGAAGTCTTCATCAATTCCATCAAGACATGTATTCGTACTGGCTCTGCAAGACGGGCTTTCATAGGATATAACAATCGACATCATTGAACAGACCTGTCGGAACTATTCAGGTTATTTCAGAGCTATTCAGATCAACTCAGACCGGATTTCAAAAGGGAAGCCAATAAATGAACAGTCGAAAGTTGGCAAAGTTGGGCGTACCGGCTGACCTCTTTAACGATGCGATCCAGGCCGTTCAGTCTGTCGCCAGGTACAACCGAACCGTGGCGAAGGAACTGCGAATCGACATTCAAGACGCGATCACCCGCACAATCAAGTTTCCCGAACAGATGACGGGAGATACCCACTTCGGCGATTTTGCCCGGGCTGTCATCGAGGATCGCCAGTTCGTTCGGCCAGATCCGATCAACTACAAGACATGGGGCGACGATATCGACCAGGGCAGTCATGACCAAATGGCTCAGGCCTGTTCGCTGCCAATGGCTGCGGGGGCGGCTCTGATGCCGGACGCCCATATCGGCTACGGATTGCCCATTGGAGGCGTTCTGGCTCTGGACAACGCCGTTGTTCCCTACGCGGTCGGTGTGGATATCGCCTGCCGAATGAAGATGACAGTCTATCCCATGACCAGCGATGATATGTCGAAGCAGCGGAATCTGCTTGTTGAATCACTGGAACGGGGAACGGTCTTCGGTGTCGGCAAGGGACAAAAGAAACGGCAGGACCATGAAGTCATGGATAAAGATTGGTCGATCACCCGCATCACCCGAGAAAGGAAAGATCGGGCGCACAAGCAGTTGGGAACCAGTGGATCGGGCAATCATTTTGTCGAGTGGGGAATGCTCTATCTCGATGAAGACGATGCTGAACTTGGCCTGTCGGCTGGCGAGTACGTTGCCCTGTTGAGCCACAGCGGAAGTCGTGGCGCAGGCTC
>JALWSL010000189.1 GCA_027080405.1 Planctomycetaceae bacterium | reverse complement strand
ACTTTCAGTTTATCGCCGAGATTCTCGTTCTGATCGAAATACTGGATGAGTCGGACGACATTTCTCAAACAGGGAAGATCCAATTGCGTGATCAGCAATGTTGTGTCCGAAGCAGAAATGGCGGCAAGTTCCATTTCGCTGAATGACTTTCCAAGATCGATAACCAAATGAGAAAATGTCGCTTTCAGCAAGGCGATAATACGCTGTAATTCTTCAGCCCCCATCTTGAATTCACTTTCAAGATGAACCGGTCTCGGGAGCAGGAACAGACCGGTATCGTGTTTTGTCAGCGAGCGTTTCAGCAAGGAATAATCGATTCGCGTAATATTTTCGGCAACATCCTGGATGGTGTAATCGGGAATGATATCGAGCCAGACATCGGCGTCTCCCAGAGAGAGATCCAGATCGAGCAGCGCAATCGTGTTTCGCTCATCTTTGGCCAGGGCACAGGCGAGATTGACTGCAGCCGAAGTACTCCCGACTCCTCCATTCACTCCCGCGACGGTAATCACCTGGGAGTCATGAACTTCTTCATCATCATCTCCGGAACGGGTCGCGTGTCGAACTCGATCCAGGGCCGACATGAAATCTTCAAGCTGCAGTGGATAGCTGAGAAATTCCTGTGCGCCACTTCTCATCACCTGCAGGATCAGGCTTCCTTCCTGCGAACTGCTGACAACAAGAACGGAACATGCGGGAACATTCCTGCGCAGTTCATCGATCAATTTGATGGCACCTTGCGGATCAGCATCGAGCGAGATCAGTGCGATGTCCGGCTGGGTCTGCATGGCGACATCCATGAAGAATTCGTAGCGGGAGCATTCCGCTTCCAACCAGACGGTATCGACACCGAGCATCAAATTTTTCAATTGCGCGCGTGTTGCGTCACTGGGATCGACAACAGCCAGCCGAATGACCCTTTTCATAACGAACACGCTCCGAAGATGTATGGCATGGGAAAATACTTGACAACAGACAGAATGTTACGAGTGACGCGAACAGTGTGATTTCACATGGAGTATCGATCAAATTCTTCAGGGATCCGGGGCCGCGAAGGGAGCAGGATCGGAACTGTTTTCCTTCTGTTTTGACGATGCTCCAGGCAGTATCAACGCGGGGGGGCCGGATGGTTTTGTCTTCTCTGTCGTATTCCGACTGAACGCGGACGGATCGTATTTCTTTTTTCTATCAGATTGATACCATCCCCCAGCCGATTGGACACTGTTTTTGTTGGAGGTGCTTTCATGTTTGATCGATTTCACCGCAGGGGCCGTTGGTCGGGAAGACGTTTTTTTCTGTGATTCAGTCGGCGTGGGCAGCAAAGGCATAACACTGCCATTATCGGCATCATCTGGTGTTTGCAGTTCTTCCGGCCCGTACGGTCTGGAATCGTTCAACATTCCAGAGGCTGGTGAACCATGAATCTGCGGCAACAGACGACTTGGTGTCGGTGCAACCTGTTCGATCGGGTATTCAGCCGGGCCCATTTCTCCGGCCGGTGGAGGCGGAGTCACTCCCCCATAGTTGGGAACCTCCAGGAGCCCCTGCATAAACAGTTCGTGATCTGTCGGGACATCACTGAACATTCCAGGCCCTCCGGCAGGTACCTGATCGGGATTAAGTGGTGCGACGTATTCAGGAGTGACCAGGATGATCAATTCTGTTTCTGTCTCATCATATTTTACTCTGCGGAAAGCGGCTCCGATCACAGGGAGTTCTCCTAACACGGGGATTTTATCTGTTTCGGAAGTGTAACGCGTCGCCAGCAAACCGCCGATCATCAGGGTTTGCCCCAAACGCATACGAACCTGCGTGTTGGCTTCTCGCGAAGTCAAGGCAGGGATTGTC
>JALWSL010000188.1 GCA_027080405.1 Planctomycetaceae bacterium | reverse complement strand
CTATCTCCAAACCGATGCAGCGATCAATCCGGGCAATAGTGGGGGGCCACTGGTCAACCTGAATGGCGAGGTCGTCGGAATCAACACGGCAATCTCTTCACGTTCCGGCGGGTACGATGGGGTTGGCTTTTCCATCCCAATCAACATGGCTCGATGGGTGGCAGATCAGCTACTCGAACATGGCCGTGTCAAGCGGGCGTTCATCGGCGTGATGATCCAGCAGTTGAACAGCGAATTGGCTCAGCAGCTTGGTCTGGATGTCGCTAACGGAGCCGTCGTCACCCAGGTCGTTCCTGGCTCTCCCGCAGAAAAAGCGGGGCTGGAAACAGGAGATGTCATTCTTGAATTGGATGGTCACAAGGTGACGGGAACCCGTAATCTGCAGGGAATTACCGAGCGACTTTCAATCGGGAAGACCTACACGCTTCTTGTTCAACGCAATGGAAAAGAACGCAGATTAAAAATCAAACTCGCCGAAATGCCGGCATCCGATTCTTTGGCTTCCATCGGTGGTCAGCACGGAAAAGGGGGAAAAGCAGATGAGCCCGGAACAGTCGGTTCAAAGGAGTTGGGACTGAATGTGCAGAATCTTTCCAAAGAACTGGCCGAGCAGTTTGGCTACCCCGCAACGGTTTCCGGCGTCATCATCACATCTGTTGAGCCGGGCAGTGTCGCTGAACTGAACGGCTTGCAGGAAGGTGAGGTGATCGAAAAAATCGGCCAGATGAAAATAAATAATGTGGACGATTTCAAGAACGCGATCAAAAATGTATCGGCTGAAAAGGGAGTTCTCATGCTGATCCGCAAAGGAAATGCGACACGGTTTGTCGTCGTCAAGGCAGATCGTTAATCAGCGAGTGAAACCGCGGGCAACGGGAGGGGTTTGTGAAAACCCTTCCCGTTTTTTATACCCCGGCTCAACGATCGGTAGCAGCGATACAAACAGAAAGCCGTCCGACTCAAAACGCCTTGGCAACTTTGAGACTACTCCATTGATCCGCCGTAAAATTCTACGACTGACGAAATGAGTTGATCGGGATTCAAATTGGGAAGGGCAATCGCATGAATCCATGGTTTTTTCCTGTGAGATATCGGGTTAAATTCGCCGGGGGCCATCTGGACTTCGGTAATTGTAGGGCAACCGCCTGCCCTGCCGTTGTTACCTTTCCCGACGGGTGCATTCTCCGGATTGTGGGTCATGCAGTCTGTTTTCGGTAGGTGTTGGCTCCGTTTTGTTGGGCAAACCAGCGGGCCCAGAACCCGGACAGCGGGCGGGTGTCGCACAGAGAGTCGGCGCGGAGTTGCAGGAGCGTTTCTCCTGTCTCTTTGCGGAAGAATTTCTCGCTGCCTTTCATTCGAATGCTGATATGTTTGATCGTCGATTCGATGTGGCTGCTGGTCAGGGGCAAGCCCTGTTGGCAGTACCTCGGATAGTTCATCAGGTGCCTGTGATTGACAAAGTACGTGAGCGCGATTTGAACGGGATCGTCTTGCCGTACATCGCACGGAGTTTCCCCGCACGGAGTTTCTCCAGCCTGCTCATGAAGAGACTCAAGTTCGTCGATCACCTTTTCCACCTCGCCCTGCCGCTACCGTGTTGCATGGCTGGATACCCCCCCCCATTCAGACCATATCGGTTCAAGTTATACCGACTATAGCGATTATGGCGGTCATTATCACAAATGTGCAGTGAGTGTCCGGTTATTCCGACCGGGAGTGTAGGGGTGGGTTGTATCGGTCTTTCCAGGTATATGTGTAGAAAGAAAGTAGGGGGCATTGGAATGCGTATTTTCATTTTAGCTGTAGTTCTGACTGCCAATCTACTGCAGATTTCGTCTGCACAGCCGATGAGGGGGCAAAACGACGAGGTAACTGATCCGTTCAGAAGTGAACTGCTCGAAAATCTGTTCGGTGATGGAGCTGACTATATGGGAGACATGAAGTATGAGCTAAACCCATATCCTGATCCCCAAAACCTGTCTATTTATCCTCAAATCTCATGCGGAGCTGATATTTACACAGGCGGGGATTTTGCAACTCTGTTGAATCCCGGATTGTCAATAGGAGTAAAATTTCCGTTACTGAGCTGGCCGTCAACCCCGCAGACGTCACCTTTACTTATGGGCAGTCTGATAAATCCCGGAGCAAGGAGATCTGCTATACTGCACTCGGTAACATGCGGATTGGATTATACACATACTAACGGAAAAAGCGAATTCCAACTGAATGAACCTGTCCCGGGGGGAATACAAGTAGAGATAGCAGACGTCAACATTTTCTTCGCCAAATTGAATTATGAACTTGAAAGAATCATCTTGGACGCAGATCGAACTCGTCACAGTCTATTCGGTATCGGGGTGAATGCTGGAACCGTCAACGCCAACCTGCGGGAGACGGCATACAATCCCGCAAAAACGCAATTTTTTGTTCCCGTAGGTTCAAGTATTTCGAGCCTGGGAAGTGATGGTCTGTTTGGAGGGCAAATCTATGGTGAATTTGGGGTAAGCACCAACTTGGGAGATTTCAACTTCTTCACCGAACTGTTTATACTGCAGACGGGGGCTTTATCAGGGGGGACCAGCAATTCGACCGGAGTTTCGCTTGGATTGGAATGGAGGTTTGGAGGGAAAAATGATTTTGACGTTGACCCGGATATGGACGACTTTCTTTTCTGGCAACGAAACTCCTGAAGTCCAACTGGTCTCCCTGGAAATCCAGAAATATTAATCTCCTGCTTCACAAATAAAACCTTCAACCATTTCCCTTGCAATCAATGCCAGGCACAACCTGACATAACCACTACCCGGCCAGCGACGCGATGATGGTCGAGAATTCAAATATGGTACCCGTGATCAAAATGAGGATACCAACTGCCTTCCCTTTGTGCAGATTCTCCATGCCAAAGTACTCAAGAACATTGGCTTTGAAAAAGTATAGAAAAAACAGGAAATGGATGATAACACGCCCGCCGAACTTGGCGTAGTAATACTCCGGACCTCGTGAGCCTCCTTCAAGCGCATCCGCAAAAAACGAGACCGTCAGGAACGCATTTGCGTTTCTGGTGATACTGTAGACGTAAAAGAAAGTGGTACACCACCAACCCCAGCGGGTGCCAAGCCACAGGCCAATACCAGAGGCAAGCGAGATTCCGGTAAGAAACAGCAGACTGGCAACGAGCAGTATTGGTGGAACACCGATCTTATCGAGAACTTGCGTCACGCGGTCCAGGTTTGCAAAAAGCATCGGCAGGCCAAACAGCAACACGCCAACCAACAACACGCCACCAACGAGATGAAGGACTGCGAAAATAGTAACACCAACAGGACGTTTGCTCATACTTTGTCGCCGCGAATCAACAGGAGAAGAATTTCCACGTGATGCAACTCTTTTCCCAGCATATACCAGTGGATAGATTGCGTCAATCAAAGCGGGCGTTTTGATGAACAATCTTGCCGGGAGCGATGGCAATTCGGGCCCTCTCACCTCATTCACCAAGGTTATCCGATCAATTCCGTAGCGAGGCAGTAGATGCTCTCCGGGTCGGGTTGAAAGGCATAACATCACAATTATAGCAATATAAGGAAGGCGGCAAGCGGTCTGCACTGCAGGCCCTGCTATTGCTGCGAGGAAAGGGTGACAGGCGAAGTCGGATGCCTCCCCAGGCCTTATCAGAAAAAAAGGGCAGCACCGCGTAGCAACATCGGCAATGACCAGGCACGAATAGTGATTGAGGGAAAATGAGATAGCCGTTCGGGAGCAGAGAACAACCTTGGAGATCGCCGCCAGGTTTTGTGATGTCCCAGTGCGGTTTCAGGGCGAGAAACGTTTCGCTTCTTCCCGACTGCGTTTCATGACCTGCTTGAGTGAGACGGGAACTCCCCCCTTTTTCCAGCTCTCATCGGCGGCTTCCATGAAGGCATAAATTTCAAGTGTTTCTTCTGCACTGACGGGCGGTTTTCCGGTGCGGAAAAATTTGATGATTTCAATCAGCATCGGCTCAAAACGATCCGGGCGTCCAAATGTCTGTATTCCTTTGGTGCCAAAAGCCGTTCCTCCATTGCCCCGACGACTGGAGCGGATACCACGAAAGGAACCGATGCGGCCGTCACTCCACTGCCCAACAGCAACGTCGGATCCCTCTGTTTTAATTCGCACCACGTTTTCGCACCCCGGCCCCATCACCGTGAATAACGTCTCCACGCCATGGATGCCATACCAGAACAGATCGGGATGCGTCGGCTCCAGCGGACAGGGACTGAAAGCATCGCAGCCAATAATTTCCCCGACGGCTCCGTCTCGCATTTTCACAACTTCCCGACTGAAACGGAGTGACGAACACGAAAACAGCGGAACGTTCAGGCGACGAGCCTGTTCGTAAATGATTATTGCATCGCGCAATGACCCGGCTACCGGCTTATCGATGAAAACCGGTTTACCTGCCCGAAAAACCTTCATCGCCTGTTTCAAATGCGGCCTCCCATCGTTGGTTTCCAGAAAAACAACATCGACTTTGGTGAGAAGCGTTTCGATCGAATCGACTATTTCAACCCCCAGCTTCTGAATTTGATCTGTATATTTTGGGATGCGACTTGTGCTCGATTCGATATCAGGGCTTCCGTGAGGATAGGCCGCCACGATGCGACAACCAGACAATTCCGGCCTCACATCGGCTGCATTGAGAATTTTTGTAAACGCGATCACATGCGAGGTATCCAAACCGATGATTCCCGCACGTAATTGTTTTTCTTCACGTCCCGCAGCCGTGCAGGTGACTGGTAGAAGGAAAACGAGGAAGATCACCAACAACAAATGCAAATCTCTTTTCATCATGTTTTTCCTGTTCAAAAAAAGGCATCAACACTGATGATCAATACTGCTTCATAAGGCTCTGATCTGTGAACTATAACGGGTTCAATACATTTTTCCATTCCCGCCTGCTAGCCTTGCGTTCGAAAATCGGAGATACGATTGCTATATTTGGTTGGGAATCGAAACAACCTTTTCAGGCTGCTTGTGACTGCGATCATCCACTTCCCGTTTTGCTAATCGTCGTCTCAATTGAACAGTCGGCGAGTGATCATCCTCCAAGTTGCCGAACCGACCGGTAAATGCGATGAACATTCCTGTTGATAAACTGATCGAATGCGGACTGTCCCGCCCTCAGGCAGAAAAATGGCATGCACAGCTGAAGCAGCTGGAAGCCATTTCCGATTTGCCTACGCTCTGGAAAACAATAACATCACAATTTCTGACACCGGAAATTCCATTTCCTGTCCACGAATTGCTTTACGAGCAGAGCTATAAAAAAAATCGCCTGGAAGGTATTCCCTGTCCTGCCTGGTATCCAACTGATGATGAAATCAGGGACTCGCATCTTGGCAAGATGATGGAAGAGGAGGGGGTTTCTACTTATGAACAACTGCATCGATGGTCGGTATCTCACCCGGAAATATTCGCTCAACGAGTAAGCGAGAAACTGGGGATCCAGTTCACCTGCCCACCGACCCGATACTGCGATGTTTCAGCCGGGGTTGAAAAGGCCCGTTGGTATCGCGGTTCCAGATTGAATATTGTGGAAAGCTGTTTTCAGGCCGAAGGCCACAAGATTGCGATCATAGCCGGCGATTCCGAAAATCGGTTGGAACAGTTCTCGTATGCACAATTGAAGGAAAAAACCGCCCGTGTGTCCAATGGGCTGGCTGAGCTGAATGTTCAACCGGGAGATCGCATCGCGGTCTCGCTGCCGATGACGGTCGATGCCATCGCCATCTTTCTGGGTATTATTGCCGCGGGTTGTGCTGTGGTGACGATCGCAGACAGCTTTTCGGCTGCGGAAATGGCTGTCCGACTGGAGATAACGAAACCGAAATATATTTTCATCCAGGATGAAATTATTCGCCACTCGAAAACACACCCCCTTTACGAAAAGATTGCTTCATGCCAGAACCTGCAAGCCATTGTCCTGCGCGCAACAGATCGTAAAACGGGATTGCGTGAGGGGGATATCGAGTGGAATGAATTTCTCTCTGATAACATCATGTTGAAATGCGTCCCCCGCTGTCCGGAAAATGAAACAACCATCCTGTTCTCATCGGGTACGACAGGGCATCCCAAGGCCATTCCGTGGGACCAGATTACTCCTGTCAAGTCTGCCAGTGATGCCTACTTTCACCACGACATTCACCCAGTAGACATCCTCTGCTGGCCAACCAATCTTGGCTGGATGATGGGGCCGTGGCTGGTGTACGCTGCGTTGATAAACAAGGCAACAATGGCAATATCCCAGGCTGTTCCCACGACGCGTACATTTTGTGAATTTGTCCAGAAATCGAAGGTAACAATGCTTGGATTGGTGCCGAGCATTGTTTCCTCCTGGCGGAATCAGGAGCAGCCCCGTCAACTCGATTGGACAACAATCCGACGATTCAGCTCCACGGGTGAATGCTCCAATGCGGGCGACATGCTCTGGTTGATGTCCCGAGCGGGCTATCGTCCCGTCATCGAATATTGCGGCGGAACCGAAACCGGTGGCGGTTATATTACCGGAACATTGACCCGACCTGCGGTTCCGGGGCTTTTTTCTGCCAGGACGATCGGCTTCGATTGGTTGATCCTGGACGAATCGGGACACGAAGCCCTCAACGGAGAAGTTTTCTTCATTCCACCGGCACTGGGGCTTTCCACCCGACTGCTCAATCGTGATCATCACGAAGTTTACTATGCGGGAATATTACCTGGACCGCACGGAGAAGTACTTCGGCAGCATGGCGACCAGATTGAACAACTGCCGGGCGGTTACTATCGGGCTCATGGCCGGGTCGATGACGCCATGAATCTGGGAGGCATCAAAGTCAGTTCGATTCAAATTGAAGAACTTCTTTCAAAACACACAGCCGTGGACGAAATCGCAGCCATTTCCGTTTCTCCGCCAGAAGGTGGTCCCTCCAGCCTGGTTCTGTTTGTAGTTCTCCACAGTACATACGATCTATCTGTTCTGCAAACAGAGATGCAGTTGATGATCAAAACGGATCTCAATCCGCTTTTCAGAATCGACAGCATCATTGCAATCGATCAGCTTCCCAGAACGGCATCAAACAAGGTCATGCGCCGCAAATTACGTGAAATGTGCTCTGCAAGACAGAACACTGCCGAAGCGCAGAGAAAAACGTAAGAGAAAACCTTGAATCCCTTTCGCATCCTTCAGTTGTCGCTGATATAATTCGGGCAGTCAATGGCAGAAAGACCTCTACAAAAAACTGTTTGACCATTTCTTGCTGGATTTTCGAATGATAGAACAAATTGCCATCCTCGGTTGTGGATTGATTGGATCCAGCTGGGCGACGTTTTTTGCTTCCCAAGGTTTTCAGACGAAGCTCTTTGATATTACTCCCGCGATTTCTCGGGGAGGTGCCGACCGTGCCAGAGATAATCTGAAAAAACTTGCCGAATCGGGCATTCTGCCAGGCGGAAAACTGGAGCAGGCGATCTCCAGTTTGATGCCTGTCGAATCGCTTGAAGAGGCACTTCACGGTTGCGACTATGTCCAGGAATCGGTTCTGGAAGATTATGACGTAAAAGCGGAACTGTATTGCGA